>JAVXVR010000464.1:0-4371 GCA_032230165.1 Acidobacteriota bacterium
GGCCACACACGCGCATTTTGCGGGGCGGCGCGAAGCTTTTAAGCGTGCTGCACGCACGCACAGGCTGGGCAAGATGTCCGCGCTCCCAGGGATGAGTGATTATTCGTAACTGAGCGCATCAACCGCATCCTGCCGTGCGGCGCGCAGCGCCGGGTAGAGCGCGCCGATGGTGCCGCCCGCGAGCCCGATGGCGAGCGAGAAGAGAACCCAGCGCGGCTCGATCTCGACGCTCAAGCTCGATACCCGCACGAGCGCGAAGCGCGCGGCGAAGGTGAGCGCGAGCCCCAACAGAACGCCGAGGACGCTGACGACAATCGCCTCCTGCTCGATGACCCACGCGATCTTGCGGTTCGACATGCCGAGCGATTTTAAAATTCCGATCTGGCGCGTGCGCTCTGTCACCGTCGTGTACATCGCGAGCAGGATGACGAGGACGCTGATTGCGGCGGCGATGGCGACGATGACGCTGATGAAGACGTTCAAGGCAGGCACGCCCGTCGCGTATAGCTCCGGCAGGTCGCGCGTGAAGATGAGCTGATCGTCGGGGAACGCCGCATGGATGCGCGCGGCGACTGCGTCCTGCTCTGCGGGGTTCGCGCACGCGACGAGGATTGATGAGACGCGCCCCTCGCTGCCGACCTGATCCTGCATGGTCGCGAGCGGTATCTTGATGCGCCCGCCGCCGGGCGGCTCATAGACGCCGACGATACGAAACGGGCGGTCGAAGAGCACGACCGTGCCGCCTACGCGCGCCTCCGGCTTCGCCTTGTTCTGCCTCACCCAGACGGGATCGACCATCGCCTCGTCGCCGTTCGCGGGCGCGCGTCCTTCGATGATGTGAAGCCCGGCGAGCTTTGAGTATTCGTCGAAGTTGATCCCGTCGAGGATGCGGTTGCCGAAGCCGCTGTCGGTCTTGTCGGTCATCTGCCCTAGGGGCACGGCGGCGCGCACGCCCGCGATGCGCGTCAGCTCGGCGGCGTGCGCGACAGGCATGGCGAAGGGCTGCTGACCGCCCAAGCCTACCGTTCCCGAAGCGCGCACCATGATCTCCGCGCCGACGCTTGCCTCGCGCCGCCCGCGCTCGCGCAAGACGCCGTGCGCTAAGCCCACAGTGAAGACGACGAGCAGGACGCCGACGGCGATGCCCATGACGGTGACGAACGTGCGCGCCGGACGGTGTGCGATGTTTGAGAGAACGATGTTGTCCATGGCTTTTCGCAAGCGCTGGTGTCGGTCAATGAGTCGGCGCGTCGCGGAGGGGAGCGCGCGCGAGGATAACACGACGAGACCGAGCCCCGTCCAGAAGA
Organism: Acidobacteriota bacterium; assembly: GCA_032230165.1. Classification (GTDB taxonomy): domain Bacteria; phylum Acidobacteriota; class Blastocatellia; order Pyrinomonadales; family Pyrinomonadaceae; genus JAIVGV01. The sequence goes on from JAVXVR010000464.1 coordinate 1,308, forward strand.
TCATGCCCGCCTTGCGCACCAAGCCGAGTGTGACCCCGGTCGCGGCGGCGAACCCGAGCGTGCGCAGGATGACTTCCGTGCCGCCTTCATAGACGCCGATGGTGGCGGGCACGAAGCCGAAGACGAAGTTGATCACTTTCGTCAGAGACTCGATGACGTAGGGCGCGTTGGCGCGCGGGTGAAAGCCGAGCATCGAGAGCGTGAGGTAAACCTCATAGACGCTCGTCGCGTGCGAGACGAGATCGAGCCCGACGATGGCGAAGAACGCGCCGCGCCGGTGTTGGTAAAATTTGTAAACGTAGGACTCAACGCGGTGGATGTGCTCGTCGCGCTTACGCAAGAATTTAGGTTCGAGCCGGTGGTTCTGAAGACGTTCGAGCAGCCACGTGATCGGCATTACGCGGCGCGAGAGTGCGTAGCCGACAAGCAGGAGCGTGAACGTCGCGGAAGCCGCGATGACGAGGAGCGCGTAGTGTGCGGGCGCGGGCAAGTCGTATGAGAGAAGCATGACGACCGCGCCGCTCAGGATGAAGAGCGCGACCGAGAGGTTGTAGAGCAGGTTATCAACGACTAAAGCCTGTGCGCCCGCAACGAGCGGCACGCGCTTCTTGAGCAATGCGACCTTCGTCGCCTCGCCGAGGATGGGTCCCGTGAAAGTGAGAAACGAGATTGCCTCGCCGCCGAGTCGCGTGACGAACGCCTGCCAGACGTTGAAATGTCGGTGTTCGGGCGGGACGGCTTGGCGCATCGAGAGGGCGCGGAGCAGATGGCGCAGACCGCTGATGGCGAAGAGGAAGAAGAGACCGAAGCCGATCTGACTGATCGCGTCGAAGACGGGCTGGATGCCGACGCGGCGCAGGACGTAAACGAGCAGCGCGACGCCGAGCAGAAACGCGACAGCCTGACCCCAGAAGACCTTGCGGCTCGCGCCCCCGCCGCGCTCCTCGTCTTCGGCGAACGCCACGTCGCCCGCGTCATCATTTGCCGGACGAGCTTTCAGCTCTTCGTCGAGCGTGATCAACGTTTGACCTCCGTGGGAATCTTAACGGAGGACTGAGAATCAGTGAGTGGCGGCGTCCGCGCGCGCGGCTCGAAGATTTCGGCGATGATGCGACCGGGGAAGGTGCGCGCCGGACTGGCGAAGCTCGCGAAACTCCGATCGCCGGGGCGTGGCAGTTGCCCCGTCAGCGTTAGGAATGTCGGGACGAAGCTCAGACTGTCGTATGGCTCTTCGACGATGCGACCGCGCGGGATTTTCGTCGCGTCGCCGCCCGCGAACATCAGCGTCGAGTGTGTGGAGACGCGGAAGAACGAGCCGTGGTTGCCGCCGGGGTTAAATCCGCGCACGTCGAAGTTCCAGTGATTGCTGGCGAAGACGAGCAGGTCGGTTTCGACGAGCTGACGCTGGCGGCGGCGGTAGCGGCGGATCAACTGCTCGTTGCGGCTCAAGCCAGGCACGTCCGGCTCAGTCGAGGGCGTCGAATGTCGCGCGAACTGTTCGTCGAGACCGATGAGACCGTTCGAGTAGTCAGTGAGATGCAGCGCGCGCAGCCATTCGAGGTCGGTGTGCCATGCGGAGAGCCACGCTGCGCGCGTCGTGCCTGCGGGGAGTTGGACTCTCGCGTCTTCCCAAATCTTAAGCGGCAGCTCGTCGCGCCAAGCGGCGCGAGAGAAGCGAATCTTACCGTCGGCGTCCTGTCGGAGATTCGAGATGGGAACGTAGCGCAACTGCAACCCCGTGCCGCGACGCTCGCGCGCGAGCACGAGCGCCTGTTCGGCGGGGCTGCGATAGAGCCAGATGATGTCGTCTGCGCGCAGGTCGTCGCCCGCGTCCGCCGCGTCCGCGCTCAACGCTTCGGGCGGCACGCGCAGCGAGACGAAGTCAACCGGGTGGCTATCAACGCCCGCCTGCACGTTATTCCGCACGCGCGTCTCGCGCAGGAGCGAGAGGTAGTTGACGCGGCTGAAACTGCGCGCCGCGTCAAGCGCGCCGTCCGCGCCTAGAACTAAGCCTTCGGGCGCGAGACCGACGACGTAAGCTTGCAGCTCGCCGATGGAGTTCGCGTCGCCCATCGCGCCCCTTGCGATCACGTCAGGAATCTTGAGCGTTGCCGGGTTGAAGCTCTCGCGCTTTAAGGCGAGCAGGTTCGCGAGCGTGCGCAGATATTCCGTGTATTGCCGCTCGTCAGTCGTCCAGGAGTCGATCTGCGCGTAGAGGCGGCGTGTGTCTTGATCGCGCCCGGCGTCGGCGTCAGCCTTCGTCCACTTCTTCGGTCGCGTCTCGTAGATGGCGCGCTGCTTCTCGATGAGATGGTGGAGCGCTCCCGTCTCCTCTTGCAGTTCGTCGTGAAGTCGCTGCCAACCGGCGCGGCGTCGCTCAATCGTCGCGAAGAAAAAGTCTGTCGCGGCGCGCTGTGCGGCGGGCGAGAGCTGCTTTGCTTGCAGTTGCTGCAAGAGGATGTGCAGGACGTTGAGATCGCTGTCGCGCAAATGAACCGCGGCGCGCTCGTTGCCGTCAAAGTCCACGAGCGCGGTCGGGTAATCCGTGCTCTGACCTTTGAGGTAGAACGACTCGTCGCTCGTCGTGTAGATCAAGGGCACGAGCGGGTAGAAACTTTTGACGGCGTAGTCGCTCATCAGGCGGCGCTTGGTGACGACGTGGTGACCGCCGCCCTCTGCGCTGGCGAGCAGCTTGACGAGGTTGAAGCCCTGACTGTAGATGCGCTCGTCCGTGTTCGTGCCATGATCGGAGACGACGACGAGCGCGGTCTCGGAAGCCTGCGGCGTCTTTTGGATCGCCGTCCAGATGCGCCCGATGAGCGCGTCGAGTTCTTGCAGCGCAGCGAGGTGCGTGGCGCGGTCGCGGTTGTGATGCGCGGCGTGGTCAAACTCGGTCGTGTAAAAGTCCAGATAGCGCACGCGCGGGTCGTTCAGCTTCTCCGTCAGTTCGCGCTCCAACTGACCCATGAGAATGTTTCGCCCTTCAAGCCCCAACACCCACTCGTCGAAGAGATCGCCGGGCGCACGGACGAAGTAGCCTTTGAGACCGCGCTCCAGAGTCGTG
>JAVXVR010000531.1:0-4586 GCA_032230165.1 Acidobacteriota bacterium
GAAGACGTCTTCCAATCCGCAATCCGAAATCCTCATTCCGCAATTACCTTCACTCCGGCAGCACGGCGACGCGGAAGCCCATCAAAGACCACTCGCCTTCGCCCTCGACTTCGCCGATGAAAGAGAAATCACCGGGCGCGCTTGAGCCGACGGCGTAGCAGGTCGCGTTGCCGCGCTCGTCGCGGTAGAAGCCCAGCTCCAGCGTCTCGGTCTCGCTCCATTCCGTGTGGAAGAGCGTGCCGACGAGATTGAAGACGACGGGCGGGCAGACGGTGGCGCGGTATCCGGCGGGTAAAAGCCCGCGCGCGCGCCAGTCTTCGTTGACGACCGCGATGAAGGCGCGCAGAGACGTGTAGTTGTGCGCGTAGCGCGTGCCGTTGACCATCGCGGCGCGACCCATGTAGGGCGCGAACGGATCGGCTGAAGGATCATGACCGTACGTCGTGCCATAGAACTGTCGCAAGCCCGGCAGATAGCGCGGCTTCGGCGTCGTCTCCACGCCGACGACGCGCCCCTGATGCTTGGCGTGCCCGGCTGTGAGCCGCTCGCGCAAGCTCCCGCCATGCTCGCGCGCTCGCGCGAAGTCGTGCGGAGGCGACGGGTAGAGGCGCGCGAAGTAGGCATCATCAAGCGGCACGACGGAAGCCGCAGGGACGATGTGCCACTCGATGTTGAAGCGCGCGAGCGCCTCCATGCGCTCGCGCGGCAGTTCTACCTGCGCGTCATCAGGCGCGATCAACTCGGCGTCCGTGCCCGCGTCGAAAAACTCGCGCAGCCTTTTCGTCCTCTCGTCCATCCAACCAGCCATGAGCGCGCTTCCTCCCTTAGGCTTAACAGGTTCGACACTGTAATATATTTGAAAACAAGTTCCCCCGTGATGACTGACGACGAGGCTGCGCTTAGCCTGTCTCCGCGCCCTCGCGGCGTGCGGTGCGGCGACGATTATCTGTAACCGAACGCCGTCGCCAAGCGTTACCACTTAGTAAAGAATAATTTTTAGTTTAAGAGCAAATCATGTCTTTTTCACTTCATTCTCGTAGGGCTTGCGCGGCTGGACTCGCCTTGGTTATTGGCGCGGCGCTCACGTTCGCCGCCTGCGGTCGCTCCGAATCGAAGGCAGACGCGGCGAAGGGTCCCGGAGATGCCAAGGGCGGGGCGACGAAAGGATCGGAAGCGCCGCCGCCGCCCGTCGCCGTCACCACCGCGACGGCGGTCGCGCGCGAAGTGCCTTCCTACTTTCAGGCGACGGGTAGTCTTCTCGCGCAGGAGACTTCCGACGTGGCGTCGCAGACATCGGGTCAGGTCATCTCGACGCCGGTCTCGGTCGGCGCGTTCGTCCGGCAGGGTCAAGTCATCGCACGCCTCAACGACCGCGACGCGCGTCTGCGTTTGCAGCAAGCGGCGGCGGGTGTCGCGCAGGCAATCGCGGGCGTGCGCCAGGCGGAGGCGCGTCTGGGTTTAAGTCCCGGCGGCAATTTCAACGCGAGCAACATTCCGGAAGTGCGCGCGGCGGCAGCCAACTACGAGCAGGCGCAGGCGCAGCTTCGGCTCGCGCAGGCGAACGAGGCGCGCTACCGCGAGCTGGTCGAGACGGGCGACGTGGCGCGCAGCGTCTACGATCAATATCGCACGACGCGCGACACGGCGCAGGCGCAAGCCAACGCCGCGCGTCAACAACTCGACGCCGCCATCAACACCGCGCGCCAGAGCAATCAGGCGATCCAGAGCGCGCAGGCGGCGGTCGAGTCCGCACGCTCACAGGTCGCCATCGCGCAGAAGGCTGTCACCGACACGCTCATCCGCGCGCCCTACGCCGGTTACGTGAGCAACCGACCCATTGCGGTCGGCGAGTACGTCACGCCCGCGTCGGTCATCGCGACCGTCCTTCGCACGAACCCGATCAAGCTGCAACTGCAACTGCCGGAAGCCGAAGTGCCGTTCATCACGCAGGGAATGCCCGTCTCGCTCGAAGTCGAGGCGCATCGCGGCAAGAAGTTTTCGGGGCGCGTGACGGACGTGAACCCTGCGATTGATCCTACTTCGCGCGCGGCAACCGTCGAGGCAGAGGTCGAAAACTCCGACAACTCTCTGCGCTCCGGCATGTTCGCCACGGCGCGCATCCTGCGCGCCGGAGGCTCGCGCGCCGTCTTCGTGCCGAAAGCTTCAGTCGTCTCGGATCAGAATACGCAGTCGTACCGCGTCTTCGTCGTCCAGAACGGCGTCGCGCACCTGAGAGTTGTCCAGATCGGGCAGGAAGAGAACGACGCGATCCAGATCATCACGGGCGTCAACGCCGACGAGGTGGTGGCGACCGCGAATTTGGACAAGCTCTACGAAGGGGCGCGGGTACAGCAATGAGTTCAAAGTTTAAAGTTGAAAGTTCAAGGTTGAGGGCGGAATCTTTCGAATCCTCAGCGGAGAGTTTCGGTGATGGCGACGTTTGAGAGATTTGAAGATATAGAAGCATGGAAGAAAGCGCGCTCGTTGGTGAACCTGATTTATGAGCTGACCGGTACGGGCGAGTTTGTGCGCGATTATGGGCTGAAAGACCAGATTCGACGCGCTGCCGTGTCGGTTCTCTCCAACATTGCCGAGGGCTTTGAACGTGAGGGGAATACTGAGTTCTGTCGCTTTTTGGGTATAGCGAAGGGATCATGCGGCGAGGTGCGTGCCCAGTTGTACGTCGCATTAGATCAACACTACATAACGCCTGAACAGTTCGATGTCGCATTACGCGGAGCCGTGGAAGTGAGCCGAATGATCTCCGGACTCATCAAGTATCTACGGCAATCCGAACTGACCGGTTCAAAGCTAAGAAAACTTTGAACCTTGAACTTTTAACTTGAAACTAACGAAGCGTCATGCAAAAGTTAGCCGAAATTTGCGTCCGTCGTCCCGTCTTCGCCACCGTCCTTATTCTCGCCTTGACGGTCATCGGCGGCTTCTCATTCTTCACGCTCGGCGTTGATCGCTTCCCCAAGATCGACATCCCGACCGTCTCCGTCAACACGACCAACACCGGAGCCGCGCCCGCCGAGATGGAGTCCGAAGTGACGGACGTGCTCGAAGGCGCGGTCAACACCGCGACAGGCATTGACGAGCTGCGCTCCTCTTCGAGCACGGGTCGCTCGTCGATCACGATCAACTTCGATCTCTCGAAAGACCCGGACGTGGCGACGCAGGAGGTGCGCGATAAGGTCAACACCGTCCTGAACCGCCTGCCGCAGACCGCCGACCCGCCCGTCATCCAGAAGTCCGATCCGGACGCGCAGCCGATCATCATGTACTCGATGACCGGACCCTACACGGTCTTGCAGTTGACCGATCTGGCGCAGAACCAGATCGTCAAACGCATCCAGTCGGCGAACGGCGTCGGCGACGTCTTCATCTACGGCGCGCGCCAGCGACAGATCAACGTCCACGTCGATCCAGATCGCCTGCGCGCCTACAACCTCTCGACCGTGGATGTGGCGAACGCGCTGCGCACGCAGAATCTGGAGCTACCGGGCGGGCGCGTCAACGAGGGCGCGAAGACCATGACGCTGCGCACGATGAGCCGCGTCACGAAGGTCGAGGACTTCAACGACCTCGTCATCGCCAATCGCAACGGCTATTCGGTTAAGATCGGCGACATCGGCAGCGTTGAAGACGCGGGCGTCGATCCCAGCTCGATTTCGAGTCTCAACGGCGGACCCGCCGTCACGCTCGCCATACGCAAGCAGTCAGGCTCGAACACGGTCGCCGTCATCCGCGCCGTCAAAGCTCGCATGGCGGAGGTTATCCCGACCCTGCCGCAGAATCTCAAGTTCGCCGTTGTGCGCGATCAGTCGGAGTTTATCGAAACATCGCTCCACGCGATTGAGGAGCACTTGATCATCGGCGGACTGCTCGCGGCAATCGTCGTCTTCATCTTCCTGTGGAATTTCCGCTCGACGATCATCGCGGCAATCGCCATCCCGACATCGATCATCGCCGCCTTCGCCTTCCTCGCCGCTCTGGGCTACTCGCTCAACCAGATGACGATGCTCGCTTTGACCTTGATGGTCGGCATCGTGATTGACGACGCCATCGTCGTGCTCGAAAACATCTACCGCTTCGTCGAAGAGAAGGGGATGCACCCGTTTCAGGCGGCGATTGAAGGCACGCGCGAGATCGGTCTCGCCGTGTTGGCGACGACGCTTTCGCTCCTTGCGGTCTTCCTGCCCGTCGGGTTCATGGGCGGCATCGTCGGTCGCTTCATGTCTTCGTTCGGTTTAACTTCCGCCGCGGCAATCGCGGTCTCGCTGCTCGTCTCGTTCACCCTGACGCCGATGCTCGCCGCGCGCTGGATCAAGGCGAAGCAGGGCGAGCCGCTGCCGGCGGGCGCGCTCGCCGTCGCCGCCACGGGCGAGGGCACGCACCCGGAAGGCGAGCGAGCGGAAGAGCACGCCGGGAAGGCGCGCGAACGCTCGTCGAAGGAGTCGCGCTTTTATCGTCCGATTGATCGCACCTACAAGTGGATGCTCGAATGGTCTATGGCGCATCGCTGGGTGATTGTGCTCATCAGCGCCGTCGTCATCATCTCGATCTATCCGATGTACAAGCTC
>JAVXVR010000559.1:0-5963 GCA_032230165.1 Acidobacteriota bacterium
GTCGTCCACCGCGACCTCAAAAGCGACAACATCATGCTCACCGATTCGGGGGGCGGCGACTGGGCGAAGGTCTTGGACTTCGGCATCGCCAAGATCAAGGAGCGCGACGGCGACGTTGACCCTGAGCTGACCGCGCCGAATCTGATCATCGGTACGCCGCAATACATGTCGCCCGAACAGTGCTCGCAGGCGCACGAGATCGACGCGCGCTCCGACATCTACTCGTTCGGCATCATCATCTTCGAGATGCTCACCGGGCACGTCCCGTTCACGGGCGAATCCGCGACGGCGATCATGCTCAAGCACTTGCAGGAACCGCCGCCCTCCGTGCTCACGGAGCGAAGCGATCTGCCGCCCGCCGTCGGGCAGACAATCGCGCGCGCCCTCTCGAAGCGTCCCGAAGACCGTCAGCAGAGCGCGGGCGAACTCGTCGAAGCGCTCGAACTCGCGGCGAGTGGCGCGGCTGCGCAGACGGCGACGACGGGCGAGAACCGCGCTTCAAACGAGCGCGACACGAACCGGATCGTCGTGCCGACCGCACCGTTTGAGCCGCGCTCGACGGCGAACGAGGATTATGATGAGGCGACGGTCGTGCGCGCCAAGACCGGCGCGCGCACGCCGACCGGCGGGCACGAGATTTTTGACGACGTGATGGTCGAGCCGCCGCCCGTGTCGAGCTTCAACCCGTGGGTCGTCATCATCCCCGCCGCCGCGTTGCTCATCGCACTGCTGGGCATCTTCTACATTGTTAACCGCAACAGCCCGCCCGCGCCGAACGACAACAGCGCGCCGCTCTCAGCCGACCCGAACGCCGTCCCCGCGCAGACCGCGCAGCCCCCGACGGGCGCGGGCGAGAGCAACATCATGAGCGCACAGCCCATCTCGCCAACACCCTCGCCGACCAGCAGCGCGACCGGCGCGGACGCAGGGTTGCCGCCCGTTAACGCGAATGTGCAGGGCACGCCCGCGCTCGTCGAAGAGAACAACAACAGTCGCAACGCCAACAATCAGAAGGGCAACGACACCGAACCATCGCCCAGCCCGTCCACGACTGCTAGCCCGCAACGCAGCGCCACGCCGCAGCCCTCGCCGAAGCCGACCGTGCGCGACACGAACGACGACCCGCCACCACCTTCGCCGCGCAAGACCGCGACGCCGCCGCCCACAAATCCGGGCGCGGCACAGCCTGCGCCCGCAGGCGATCCGCCACCGCCGGTCGCGTGATTCGCGCGCAACTGCCGCCATGCGCGTGGAGCTTTCTTCGTCGAGTCGCAGTCCGATCCGATCTTAAAACTCAATTCGACCTTTTTCTCTTCTCGCCCGCCGCGATTGCCTCGCGCACGAGTCGCATCACGCCGTCCTCGTCGTCAATCTCCAATTCGATCTCGACCACATAGCACGGCAAATCCAGACGCATCGCGCGCAGCTTGACGGCGTCCTTCGCGGTCGTGACGAGCGCTTCCGCGCCGACTCGATGAGCCTCGCGCACAAGATCATCAACTTCCGCCTGCGTGTAGCCGTGGTGATCCGCGAAGGCTCGCACGTGGCGCACCTCGTAACCGTCGCGCCGCAGGTTCGAGAAGAAGGCGCGCGGATTGCCGACGCCGCAAAACGCCGCAACCCTGTGCGGCACACGCGGCTGGCTCGACGACACCGCTGATGAAGGCGGCGCGAGCGACAGACTCGGCGTTATCATCTCGACACTGACCGTGCGCGTGCGCGCCGCGAACACGGGTCGCCCGTCGCTGAGCCGCTGCGCCTGCGCGCGCAGCCCGTCCAAATCTTCAGCCAGCTCGGCTCTCGTGATGACGATGCAGTCCGCGCGTTTGAGTTCACTCGGGGGCTCGCGCAAAAGACCTGCGGGGAGGAGTCGCCCGCCGCCCCACGGATCGGTCGCGTCGAGCGTCGCGACGTTCAGGTCGCGCGCGACTCTTAGGTGCTGGAAGCCGTCGTCGAGGATAAAGACTTCGCTGCCCAACTCTTCGATGGCGAAGCGCGCCGCCGCCACGCGATCCGCGTCGCAGACGATCGCAACGCCGAAACTCACCAAACGCTCGGCGAGCAACAGCGGCTCGTCGCCAGCCTCGCCGACGCCCGCGAGCACGCGTGCGCCGTCGCAGACAACGACCCTGCGGCGCGCATCCTCGCGCCCGTAGCCGCGCGTCAGCACGCAGACCCGTCTGCCTTCGCTTCGGGCGACGGCGCGCGCGAGCCATTCGACGAGCGGCGTCTTACCTGTCCCGCCCGCCGTCAGGTTTCCGACGCTGAGCACAGGCGCATTGATTCGATGTGTGGTGAACGCCCCGCGCCGGTAGAGCGCGAGGCGTGCGCGCATCGCCGCTCCGTAAGCGGCGCTCAAAGGCGCGAGCGCGAGACGTGAAAGGGAAGACATGAGAGCAGAGGACAGAGGTTAGAGGTTAGAGGTCAGTATTTCAAGCTCGACGCAGTTAGTGAGATTATTATTTCAAGTTTGACGAAGTTAGTTCCGCCTGTGGGCTTCTCGATGCTTAATCTTTAATCTCTAATCTCTGACCTCTCTTCAATCAGTGGCGCGAGTAGCTCGACCGTGCGCGTCGTCGCGCCGCGATTCTGATTCAGGACTTGAAGTGCGCGCTCGCCGATCCCGCGCCGCCGTTCATTGTCGCTCAGCAGCTCATTGAAGGCGCGTGCGAGGGCGGCTGTCACTTCCGATTCGGGTAGGTCAGGCAGTTGCACGAGCGCATCTTGCTCGATGAAGCGGCGCACGATCTCTGAGAAGTTGAATGTGTGCGCCCCTGTGATGATGCACTTTGCCGCCGCCGCCGGTTCGAGCACGTTATGCCCGCCTGTGCGTGCGATGCTCCCGCCGACGAAGACGAGTTTGGCGAGCGTATAGATCGCGCGCAACTCGCCGACGGAATCGAGCAACACCACGTCGCTGAGCGCGTCGCGTGCCGCCGCCACGTCGCTGCGGCGAGTCCAGGCGAGATCGGAAGAGGCAATGAGCGACGCGACTTCGGCGAAGCGTTCGGGATGGCGCGGCGCGATGAGCAGGCGCGGGCGTGCCGGTCGGCTCGGCGCGGACGCGAGGAGGAGTTGCTTGAATGCTTCGAGCACGATGCGCTCTTCGGGAGCATGCGTGCTGGCGGCGATGACGAGCGGGCGGCTGTCGTCGGGCGCGAAACGCGCGCGAAGCTCTTCAGTGACAGGGTGTGAGCTATCAACGGAGTCGAGATCGAACTTGATGTTGCCGGAGACCCGAATGCGTTCGGGCGTGAGACCGAGCGAGCGGAGGCGCGCGCCGTCCTCTTCGGTCTGCATGACGGCGAGGGAGAGCGTGTTGAGCACGCGGCTGACGAAGCCGCGGATCAACTTGTAGCGGCGGAAAGAGCGCTCGGAGATGCGACCGTTGACGAGCGCCACGGGAATGCCGCGCGCATCACACTCGCGCAGGAAGCGAAACCAAATCTCCGTCTCCATCAGCAGCACGAGAGATGGGCGCACGCGGTCGAGCGTGCGGCGCACGCTCCAAGCCCAGTCGAAGGGAAAGTAAAAGACTGTGGCGGCGTGATCGCGGAAGGCTTCGCGTGCGACGCGCTGACCCGTGAGCGTGGTAGTTGAGACGACGAGCGTGTGAGAAGGGAATCGCTCGATGAGCAAGCGCGCGAGCGGTCGTGCGGCTTGCGCTTCGCCGACAGAGACGCAGTGAAGCCAGACGATGGGGCGACCCCCCGCGTCAAACTCGCCGACGCCGCCCGCCCGCTCGCGCAAGCCCGCGACGTACTTCCCGTGCCGCAGCGCGTCCCACGCAAAGACGGGCAGAAGCGCCGCAACGGCGAGCGTGAGCAGGATGCTGTAGAGAAGAAACATAAGTGACAAGTGACAAGTGACAAGTGACAAGCAAAGCCGCGATTAATTCTTGCTTGTCACTTGTCACTTGTCACTTGTCACTACTTGACCCGTTCCATGTAGCGACCCTCGGAAGGGTCGACGCGGATGCGGTCGCCTTCGTTGACGAAGGGCGGGACTTGGACGGTCGCGCCGTTTTCAAGCTTGGCGGGCTTATTGACGTTCGAGACGGTCGCGCTGCGGAGCGAGGGCTCGGTCTCGACCACGGTCAGCTCGAGCGACGCGGGCAGTTCGATGCCGATGGGCAGCCCCTCGTAGAACTCCGCCTGAATGCGCAAGCCCGGCGTGAGCCACTGCGCGGCGTCGCCGAGGTCTTCCTCGTTAAACGCGGTCTGCTCGTAGTTCTCCGTGTTCATGAAGTGGTGCTGCGAGCCGTCGGAGTAGAGGTATTCCATCTCGTGCTGTTCGAGGGTGGCGCGGTCAACCGTGTCGGAGGAGCGGAAGCGGTGATCGAAGGATGAGCCGGTCTTCAGGTTGCGCAGCTTTGTCTGCACCATCGCGCGCAGGTTGCCGGGCGTGTGGTGGCGGAAGTCAACCACCTTGCAGAGGTTGCCCTCGAAGAGGATGATCATGCCGCGTCGGATTTGAGTCGCAGGAATTGCCATGATGGTTTTCGGTCTCCGTCTAAAAGTGATGCGCGTGCGGAAAAATTGCCGTGCAGTAAGACATTCATCGCACTATCTCAGCAAACTGCGTAGTCTAACGAGCGGCGCGAGGCTTTGTCCAGCGAGGATGCAATGAGCAGGCGTGTGTTGAGCGTTCTCAAGTTTGAGGCAGGCGGCGACTCACCGTGCGCCCAAACAAGAACGGGCGGGCAACTGACAAGCTGAAGCTTGCCGGCTGTCCGCCCGCTCTCTTCGGAGGAGCCCACCTTCCTGAACAGTAAGAACGACGAAGGGGGCGCAAAGTTTCAAAAAAATTCGGTGCGAATTTTAGGCGGTTTGGAGTGAATTGAAAGTGGTCAGGCGGCGCGGGCGCGCTGGTAGCTGCGGTGCTGGCGCGCGAAAGCGTCGAGCCAGTCCTGCGCTTGATGGAACTGTGGATAGCGTTCCTCTTCGGCGCGGAAGGCTTTGGTGTGGTAGAAGCGCCGGCCGCGTATGAGGCGCGCGGGATGTTTGATGTGCAGCATCTCGTGGAAGAGGATGTACTCGACGAACCATTCGGGTACGTCCGCCGAGTCGAGCGACTTGCTGATGATGATGGCGTCATGCACGGGATCGTGATGACCGAGGATGCGCCGTGTGCGCCTCTGCGACCAGGAGAGGGTCGGCTTTGCCAACTCGTCGTCGAAGTAGCGGCGGTTCAGACGATCGAAAAGTCGTTCGAGGTTGTAGCGCACGCCGCGCGCGGAAGTGAGTTTCTTGCGACCGCGCCGGCGGCGCGCGATGTCGGCGGCGCGTTGCACCTGCGGCGAGAAGGCGAAATCGCGATAGACGCGGTCGTGCACCTGCGGGACGCGTCGGCGCAGCATCTTGGCGACGAGGATGACGGCGAGGGCGCGATGCACGTTCATCGGCGCGTCGCGGAAGATGTCGGAGAGACGGACGTAGACGCGCCCCGCGCGCAGGCGGATCGTGTGATTGAGCCCGGCGTAAGGGTAGAAGCGCACTTCGATATCAGGAGTCGGTCGGCTTGGATCGAGCTGACGGAAGGCGTCGGCAAAGAGTGCGCTCAGATGTGTTTGTACGTCAGTCATAACCGGAAACCGCGTCGCGTGCTGATTTCGCCGGGGCGATTGCCCGCCGGGAACGGCTGGAGTAAGAAAGGTTCCACGCGCCGGGCGAAAGTTGGAAAAGCAATTAGACTCGCAGCCATATTAAGGGCGACTCCGCCGCAGCGTCAACGACGCATCTTGATGCCCCGACTAAGATGTTGAAGAGGCTGAAATTGACGACGGGGCGGCACGGCAGGCTCGTCGGAGCATCTCCGGGGGAGTGTTTTAAGTCGTGCAATGACAATACCTTACGCCGCTCAGTCAAAGGTTTGCCTGCGGTGGGCGGATAAAGCTAGTAGAATTCAGAGGTTAGCTTCAACAAACGAAAGCGAGACAGGAAAGGTACAGAGGAAAAGTCTCC
>JAVXVR010000601.1:0-9547 GCA_032230165.1 Acidobacteriota bacterium
CACGACTAGCGCGAGGCAGCCGAAGATCCCGCCTTTAATCTTGCGCCAACGATTCGGGTCGGGCGGGGTCAGGGAACTTTGCGGGAAATAGGGCGGCGGCGTATTGGTCGGCATTTATTATCTCCTCAAATGATGGCGTCTCGATGAAATAACTTTCGGGCGGCTTACCATCTCACGTGCACGCTGTAACTCACCCTCTTTTGATCTCGTTCACTTCTTCCAACTCGCAGCGCAAAATCTCCGCGACGCTCCAAGCCTGCGCGATGCAGCCGCGCGGCGTGTGCGGCGGATCGCCGTCGAAGATTTCCGAAATTTGACCGACGCCCGCCTCTCGCAGGTGCGCGCGAAAGTTTTGCAGCCACGCGCGCGCCGACTCTACGCTCTGCGGCGAGCGTTCATGCACCTTCAAGTAAGCCGTGATGAATGCGCCGATGAGCCACGCCCAGACCGTGCCCTGATGATACGCCGTGTCGCGCGAGTAGGCATCGCCCTCGTAGCGTGGGCGGTAGCCGGGGTCTTTTGGCGAGAGCGAGCGCAGCCCGTAGGGCGTAAGCAGCTCGCGCTCGACCGACTCGACGACAGAGCGTGCGCACTCGCCCACAATGATTGCGTGCGGGAGACTGACCGCGAAGATTTGATTGGGGCGCATTGAGTCGTCCGCGTCATTCGCGTCGCTGAGGCAGTCGTAGAGGCATTTGCGCGAATCATTCCAGAAGAGTCGGTTGAAGCTCGCACGCGCCGCATCGGCAGTGGCGCGGCAGCGTTTGCTTGTCGGTTTGTCGCCCGCCGCGCGTGCGATCTCTTCAACCGTACGCAGCGCGTTGAACCAGAGCGCCTGTATCTCGACGGGCTTACCCGCGCGGGGCGTGACGACATAGTCGCCGATCTTCGCATCCATCCAGGTGAGCTGCACGTTTGCGCTTCCCGCGCGCAGGAGCGAATCATCCGTCATGCCTATGCCGTAATGCGTGCCGCGCTCGTGCCAGCCGATGATCTCGCGCAAAGGCTCGTAGAGTTCTGCGCGCACGAACTGTTCGTCGCGCGTGCGGCGCAGGTATTCGCCGATAGCGTTGACGAACCAGAGCGTAGCGTCCGCCGTGTTGTATTCCGGCTGCTCGCCTGCGTCGGGAAAGCGGTTCGGGATCAAGCCCTGATTGAGACTCGCGGCGAAGGCGAGCAGGATTTCGCGCGCCTCCTCGAAGCGACCCGTGGCGAGGGCGAGACCGGGCAGCGAGATCATCGTGTCGCGACCCCAATCCGTGAACCAGTGGTAGCCCGCGACGACGGTCGAGAGATTCTTGCCGCGCCGGACGATGAACTGATCGGCGGCGCGCACGAGCGACTGCGTGTAAGCGGCGCGCTCGTCATCAATCGCGCCGACAGCGGCAGCAGTCGTATTCACACTCAACACTCCGGCGTCGTTCGTCGCCGCGCCCGCCAAGTTTGTCGCTGTGTCCGACGGTCGCAGCTTGAGCCACCGCGCGCGCTCTTTCTCTTCGAGCGAATCGGCAATGCTCGCGTCGCAAGTGCCGGTCGAAGCGATGAGGTTGCAGGTCGAGCCGTCTCGAACGTCGAAGGTGAGCAGGCAGGGGTTGAATAAGTCTTCGTGATGGTCGAAGCCGCGCGCGCGTTCCTCTGCATACTCAAAATTCCTGTACCAGAGTCCTTCGACGGAAACCGAGCGCGCGTCGTGCGCGAGGAAGAGTGTGACGTTGTCGTCGCGTTTGCCGACGCGCAGCAACCCCTCGCCGATCTCTGCGTGCAGAAAAATGTCTGACGACTCGCGCGCGAGCGAGTGGTAGTCACGAAAGGCGACGAGCGGTCGCAGCTCAAGGCGCGCGGACGCGCCGGGCATCGCGGCGAAGTTGTAGCGGACGATAGTCGTGTTCTGACCGTGCGCCATGAAAACCCTTTTTTCGATCTCGAACCCGCCCGCTCGATAGGTGAAGACCGGGAACGGATCGAGGCGGAAGCCGGTTTGGAGTTGATAGCCTTGCGGGCTGACGACTCCGGGTTGGTACAGGTTAGTCGAAAGCTCGAAGCGACGCTCGCCGACGATCAAGACTTCTTCAATCTTTGAAAGCAGCACGACGCGTTTTGTCGGCGGGCGCACGGCGGCGACGAGCAGACCGTGGTAGCGGCGCGAGTTGAGCCCCGCGATGGTCGAGGACGCGAAGCCGCCCAACGCGTTTGTCTCCAGCCACTCGCGCTGCGAAGAAGCTTCAAGTTGCCCGCACACGTCAACGCCGAAACTGATCATCGGTTAGTCTGCGTCCCTCCTGCGAGAAAGTCTTGTATCACAATCCACGGACGCGCCCGCAAGAATTCCGTCGCGGCGCGTTCAGATGGTGGGTTGGAATCTTCGTCGGAGGTCGAAAGATGCGAAAGATATTTGCGGTCACGATCTGCGCGACGTGCGTCGCCGTCCTCGCCGTAGTGAGTTTTGCCGGGGGTGTGCGCCATGAACCGTACGTCACAAACGCTGACTCGCTCAGGCAAGAGCCGCGCGAGTGGCATCAGACTCTGCCCGCGCGCTACGAGCCGTTCGAGGTCGAAGTGCTCGTGCATGGCTCGCCGCTCGAACAGTTCCCGGCGCGCGGGCGCGTGTACGTCGAGGCTGTCGTTGGCGCGGAGTATGAGTTGCGCATACGCAACCCTCTGCCCGTGCGCGTGGCGGTGGCTCTCTCCGTGGACGGGCTGAATACGATTGACGCGCGCCGCACCACCGCGCGCGACGCGAGCAAGTGGGTGATTGCGCCTTACGGGACGATCACGATCAGCGGTTGGCAGATGAGCCAGACGCACGCGCGCCGCTTCTACTTCACGAGCGAGCGCGACTCTTACGCGAGCAAGCTTGGACGCGCCGAGGACTTAGGGGTCATCTCGGCGGTCTTCTTCCGCGAGCGCGCAAGCTACAGCGAAGTTGTGCCGCCGCCGCGCCCGTCCGGTACGCCTGAGCGTCGCGCAGAGAGTGAGCGGAAGTCTGAGCCCGCGCCGTCGCAGTCCTCGCAATCTGCTGGTGCGCTCGGCGCGGGGCGTGCGAAGGATCGCGCCGTCGCGCCGCAATCGGACGACGACGAACTCGCGGCGACGGGCATCGGGCGCGCGGTCGGCAACGACGTGCGCTGGGTGAATCTCGATCTTGAACGAGAGCCGTCGGCAAATGTGACGCTGCGCTACGAGTACCGACCCGCGCTCGTCCGCCTCGGCGTCCTGCCGCGACCCGAAGCGAACGGCGACGCGCTGCGACGACGCGAGCGTGCGCGCGGATTCGCAGACCCGCGTTTCTGCCCCGTGCCGTAAGCGTGGCGAAGCCTTCGCATGTTGCGCGTCGGGTTCGGAACGAAAGCGTGCGTTCGGTGTCTAACCTCTGGTGACGTTATTTCACGTCAGGAGGTGACACGATGGGTCGCTTCACGAACTCGCTCGCGCGTGTGCGAGTCGCCGCGCCGTGCCGGGCGGAGTGGGATGAGATGCGCGGCGACGAGCGCGTGCGCTTCTGCCACCTGTGCAGTTTGAATGTTTACAATTTGTCGGCGATGACGAGGCGCGAAGCCGAGAGGCTAGTGTTAAGTGCGGAAGGTCGCATGTGCGTCCGCTTCTACCGGCGCGCCGACGGAACGATGCTGACCCAGCCTTGCCCCGTCGGTTTGCGCGCGCTTAAGCGCCACGTCTCGCGCGTCGCGAGCGCAGCGTTTGCCGCGATGTTTAGTTTCTTGGTCGGAGTCGGCATCGCCCCTCAGAAACAACAGATCACGCCAGCCGCGCAGACCATCGCACAACCTATCGCGCAGCCCATCCCCCTCGCATCGGAAAAGGAATTCACCACGTTCGAGGGTCAGATGGGTGATCCTTTGGGCGGCACGATTGTTTCGTCTGGGATGTTGGCGAGCATAATCTTCGTGTTTGGTTATCCTCTGATGAAGCTCCGGGCGCGCAGAGAGGCAGAGCGAAGCAAAGAACTTCACATCTGGCGAAGATCATAGGACATTAGCGTAAGTTCGAAGCGCAGTTGCGTGATCGAGCACTTGCATCACACATGCTTGGCGACTTCATCGCGCGTGTCAATCAACGCTGGCGGCGCAGGTCGGAAGTGTAGAGCTGTTTGTAGGCGCGGTAGTTCGCCATGACTTTCATGGCGTAGTCCTTCGAGTCGGCGAAACCGATCTCGGCGGTGAAGACGCCGTTGTCTTTGTTGACGGTACGGCGCACCCAGCGTTCGACGTTATCCTCACCGCCGTTGTAGGAAGCCGCAACACCTTCAGGCAGGTTCGGAAACATCCGAAAAAGCTGCGAGAGATATTCGACGCCGACCGCGATGTTGACTTCGGGGCGGTAGAGGTCTTCCTCTGTCACATCCTTAAGCCCCGCGCCTGCGGCATACTTGTTGGCGGCATCAATAGTCAGTTGCAGCAGACCGCGCGCTCCGGCGAGCGAGCGCGCACGCGGGTTGAAGCTGCTCTCCTGTCGCATGATCGAGAGCACGAAGCGCGGGTCAACGTTCTTGCCTTTGACGGCGCGCAGGATCACTTCGCGGTTCGGCGCGGGGTAGTTCGCCGCCGCCGCTTCGATCTCTCTCTTGACCGATGCCGCGCGCGAAGTCGCCGCGCGCTTCGACGCCGCGTCGAGCTTTTGCAAATGCTCCGTGGCTTGCCAGCCATAGTAAGACGAAGCCCTGTCGGCGACTGACTGATAAGTCGCGCCCGCCTGCGCCTCTTGCTTGTTGCGCTCAAGCGAGTAGGCTTTCAGGTACGCGACTTCTGCTTGCGTCGTCTGCACACCCGCCGCGAAGGGTAGAGCGCGTAGCTCGTCCGCCGTGCGCGTTGCCGACTGCCACTCGCCTGCGGCGAGTTCGA
The DNA here is from genome assembly GCA_032230165.1 of Acidobacteriota bacterium. Taxonomy (GTDB): domain Bacteria; phylum Acidobacteriota; class Blastocatellia; order Pyrinomonadales; family Pyrinomonadaceae; genus JAIVGV01. The sequence goes on from JAVXVR010000601.1 coordinate 4,857, forward strand.
GTCGCAACTGCGCGAAGAGCGCGTTCGCCTCCGTCGGCTTGCCGCGATAGTGCTCGCGCGTGAAAGTGATCCACTGGCGCGCGAGGTCGTTGCGACCAGCCTCGCGCCAACTGTCAATCGCGTTCAAGTATGCGTTCTCGATGCGCTCGCCGGCGGGGAAGCGTTCGGCGTATTCGAGGTAACGCGCGGCGGCGTCCGCAGGTCTGCCCAGCCGTAGTATCGTCGCGGCGGTGTAGTAGAAGCCCTCGCGCCCCTCTTTCTGCTGCGCGAACTCGCGACCGAGGCGTTCGAAGAAGGGAAGCGCTTCGCTGTAGCGACGCTCGACGTAGTAGGAGCGACCGATGCCGAAGAGCGACGCGGGGACGTTGGCGTCCGTGGGGTAGCGCGCGATGAGCGTCGTCCAGTGCTCGCGCGCTTCGGCGAAGGCGCGGTTGGCGAGATAGACGGCGGCGCGGCGCATGTGCTCCTGCGCGCTCACGTTTGGAAGCTCACCGTTCGCAGGGCGATTCTCGTGATCGAGACGGCGCGCATTGGCGAGCGCGTCGTCGCCCTGCTGCTCGTCGGGGAGCGACTCGAAGAAGACGGCGGCGGCGGGACTCTCCGTCGTCGCGTTTGCGTTTGACGGCGCGGGACGGTAGCAGGCGGGGAGCAGCGTCAGCGCGTAGATGGTCGAGCAGAGAAGAAGTAAGGTTGACGGAAGTAGCATAGGTCGTCTTGTTGGTCTCAACGTATCAGCCAAAGTCTTTAGAGTGAGTCGTCAATGTCGCGCTGGCGCGCGCTGCGTCAGACTGTTCAAATATTTGTCGGGGACAACGACGAACCGGCTGAAGACGCGCGCCCCGGCGGGGAGTCGCTTCAGCCGGTCGTGGAAACTTGAGATGCGTTCACATGCAGTCCGGGCAACCGCAGTCGCAGATAGTCTCGGCTCGGTCGCCCGCGCCCTGACAGTAGGCGCTGCAATAGTCGCTGTCCTCGTCGGCGGGACAGAGGCAGCCGGGATGCTTACAACGTTTTGTCTCGTCAGCCATGTCTTTCTCCTTACAGTTAAACTTTCCGTGAAACTCCGCCGCGCATTCTAACAGCTAAGCGCCGTCCGCAAGCAACCTTTTTCTGAGACGAAAATCACGTTTCTGAAACGAAATCACGCGACCACGCGTGAAAGCGGTAGAGCATCTTCGGGACGCTCACTCCACGTCTTTATCTTCAATGATCTCGTAACTCGAAACGATCTCGGCGGCGGGTCGCAGTGTCGCGGCGACGCTGCAATACTTCGTCTCCGATAGCTCGATTGCCTGCGCCACGGCGCGCTCAGAAATGTTTCGTCCGCGCACGACGTGCTTCACCTCAAGGCGCGTGTAGGCGCGTGGATGCTCGGCTCGCCTTTCGCCGCGCACCTCGACGTGGTAATCCGTCACGCGCTCGCGCTTCTTCCGCAGGATCGAAATGACGTCCACGCCCGTGCAGCTACCCAGCGCGATGAGCAACAACTCCATCGGCGTCGCGGCGCGTGCGCGCGTGGAATCCGTTTCGAGCGCCTGCGCGTGACCGCTCGGCGTGACGGCGACAAACAGATCGTCGCCCGCGTATCTGACGACAGCTTTGGCGTCATTGGTTGCCACTTCAAATCCTCCGCTTTTGCCGCGACAGCATAACACGAAGCCCTCGCGGTCGTCCGCGCGCCTCCCGACGCGCACGCTGATTGCATTACAGATAAGCGGGGAAGATCGACTTTCCCACGACGATTGCAGTTACGGCATTTTTCGCCCGTGCGGTGAACCCGCACGATACGCGAAACCATGCACGGTGCACGATCTTTGTACATAAATTTCAACGCGCGGGGAACGCGGGCAGGGGTTCTGACCGCGTAAAATGCGGCAAACTGCGCCGCGTGCGGGCGAGTCAAACTGAGCGGAATCGCCCGCGGCGCGTGCAGTTAAAAACTCCTCAAGCCCGCCGCGCGACGACGACCGAACATGCTCACGGCTGGACATCATTCGACCGTAGCGTGAGTTCTTGCTCTCCTCTCGTTAGCCTGAAAACTCCCCCGTTCCTGAAAAAGCGAGCCGCACGTTCTCAGGAACGCGGAGAAACTAGGGCATGAGCCTGAACAATAAGGATTAGTTTTCCAAATTAGGAGGGAAGAATAGATGAATAGAACAAGACACTTCATTTCGTTGGCATTGGTCTTCGCCATGGCGTGCGTCGGACTGACGGCGCAGGCGCAACGCACCACGACGCGCACCACGCGCTATCAGATCGATCAGGTCCTCAGACGTGTCGAAACCGACGCCGACCGCTTCAGAAGCTCGTTCAGCAACGCAGTCAATAACAGCAACATCGACAACACGCGCCGCGAGCGCAACGGGGACGTTTACGTCAACGACCTCGCGACTGCCGTCTCGCAGTTTCGCGACCGCTTCAATCGTCGGCAGGCTACCAGCGCCGACGCGCAGCTCGTTCTCGACCGCGCGACTCTGGTTGACAGTTTCCTACGCCGCAACCAGCTCGGCGGGCAAGTTGATACCGATTGGACTGCCGTGCGTGCCGACCTCAACGAGCTGGCGACCGCTTACGGCATCCGCTGGCGCGCCAACGCGCCTTATCGTAACAACCCGCAAACGACCGGCAGCTACGGCACGGGGGGCTACGGCACCGGCTACGGCGCGAACACGCGCTTGACGGGGACTTACCGCCTCGACGCTTCGCGTAGCGACGATCCGCGCAACGAAGCCGACCGCGCGACCCGCACGCTTCCCTATAGCACGCGGCAAAGCACTAACGATCAACTCCTCGCGCGGCTCACCGCGCCCGACTCGCTGGCGATTGAGCAGCGCGGGACGCAAGTCACCATCGCCTCGACGCGCGCGCCGCAATTCACACTCGTCGCAGATGGTACTGAACGGGTGGAGCAGACGCCGAACGGTCGCACCGTGCGAGCGCGTGCGAGCCTCAACGGCGATCAGTTGATCGTGAGCACGACGGGCGACCGCAACAACGATTTCAACGTCACGTTCACGCCGATTGACAACGGGCGCAGCCTCGAAGTGACGCGCCGCATCTCCGACATCAACCTGCGCACGCCCGCCACCGTCCGCAGCGTTTACACGCGCACGGCGGACGTGGCGCAGTTCGATGTGTACCAGGGCGGCGGCTACCAAGCCGGATATCCGAACAACCCGAACAACCCGAATTACCCGAACAGCCAGAATTACCCGACTACGTCGAGCGACGCTTTCATCGTCCCCGATGGGACGACGCTCATCGCGACGCTCGATAACGATCTAAGCACCACCAACACGCGCGAGGGCGAGAACTTCTCTATGACCGTCAACCAGCCCGGCGAATACGCGGGCGCGCGAATTGATGGACACATCTCGCAGGTCACGCGCGGCGGTCGCGTGTCGGGACGCTCGGCGATGACGTTTAACTTCGACCGCATCACCCTGCGCGACGGTCGCACCTTCAGCTTCTCCGGCTTCGTCAATAGCGTGCGCTCGTCAAACGGCGAGACCGTGCGCGTGGACAACGAGGGGACTGTGCAAGACAGCAATGATCAGACTAACCGCACCGTGCAGCGCGCGGCTATCGGTACGGCGGTCGGCGCGATCATCGGGGCGATAGCAAGCGGCGGCAAGGGCGCAGCCATCGGCGCAATCGTCGGCGCGGGCGCGGGTGCAGGCTCCGTCTATGTGCAAGGGCGCGACGATCTTCAACTCCTGCGCGGCAGCGAAGTGACGCTCCGTGCGAGCAGTCCGCGCAACTTGTCGCGTTAAAACGGTAACATTAAACCTACGGCGGGCGTCCCGCGCGGCTGCTTCAGTTAACCTTGAAGCAGCCACGCGGGACGCCCGCCGTTTTATTGCACGACGCACGCTTTTTGATCCGTGCGTCTTCATGTATCTTAGTGTCTTCGATTGCTGAAAACTTGTTAAGTACTTGATCCGTATTGGCGACGTCGGTCGAGCGCTTTGCGACGTTGAAGGGCGTCTAGCTCGTTCGGCTTCTTGCAGTTTCTAAGGCTTCACACTCTACAGAAGGGACATCCCGCGTGAGACCTTGCACTCTCTCGCGTGGGAAGAATCGTATGGCAGCCATCCTCATCGTGGACGACGATCAGACCATCCGCGATACGCTTTACGATCTATTTTCCGAGCGTCACCTCTGTCACGTCGCCGAGACCGCCGAGCAGGCGCTCATCTGGCTCGCCGACGACGCTTACGACGTGGTGATCACGGATATTTCGATGCCGGGCATGAGTGGCGTCGAACTGGTCGGTTACGTCAGGCAGCAGCAGCCGCACACGCCCGTCATCATTATCTCTGGCATCAACGACGAGGGGCACGCCCAAGGTCTGCTTACTTTAGGGGTCTTCGCCTACGTGCTGAAGCCTTTTCGTTTGGAAGAGGTCGAGGCGTACGTCGAAGGAGCGATCAAGCAGCGGCGACTATGGCTTGAGGAGAGTAATCAGCCTTCCTGACCGCGGCAGATTGGCAATAGGAAATGATTAAAGAATGCGCGGGAGACTTCAAGCCGCGACGAGCTGACCGTCGCGCTCTTGCACGGAAGTCTTGCGCTGTGCGACTTCGTGCACGATCTCGATGATGCGGTTCATGGTGAAGGGTTTTGTCACGACCCAATTGACCTGCGCCGCCTGCTGCTGATCCGAGCCCACAGACTCGCCCCAGCCCGTG
>JAVXVR010000110.1:0-3548 GCA_032230165.1 Acidobacteriota bacterium
TGCACGGCGCGCTCGCACGCATCATCGCCGCGCTGCCCGCCGAAGATAGACTTTTGATCAAGCTCTACTACTTCGATGGTCTGCGCCTGCGCGAAGCGGGCGCGACGCTCGGCGTCCACGAGGCGACGGCGAGTCGCCGGCTCACGCGTCTGCACGCGGAGGTGCGCGAGCGCGTGGAGAAGATTCTGACGGCGGAGTGTGGCTGGACGAAAGAAGAGAGCCGCCGCGCGTTTGCGGAATCAGCCGAGCACGCCGACGTTGATCTCTCGCGGTTGCTCGCGGTCGAACCTTCCACGGAGCAGCGCGAAGAGCTTTACGAGTGAGGTGCGCCGCGAAGCAAGGGCGGGGCGTCGGCGTGCGGCGCAAGATCGTGTGTCGCCGCGCGTTCTAAAAACAGCGTGCGAGAGTGTGCGCAAGAGAGTGTGTGGCGAAGAAGCTTTCGATGAAGTCTGAGTTCGACAGAGAGATGGATGCGCTGCTGCGCGGTCACGTGCGGCGCGAGGACGCACGTGCGGCGCGAAGGGACACGCGCGACCTGTTGCGCGACGGACACGCTGGCGCGCGCGGCGCGGAGGTGGGCGCGCACCTCGACGCCGACGCGTTGTCTGCCTTCGCCGAGCAAGCACTGCCCGACGCGACGCGCGCACGCTACGCGGCGCACCTCGCGGATTGCGACGACTGTCGCCGCGTCGCCACGCAGGTCGCGCTCACCGCCAACGTCGCGCTCGCACGAGACGAGCCTTCGGCGGTCGCCGTGAAAATCTCCGGCGCGTCTTGGCGCGAGCGTCTGGCTGCGCTCTTTGCGCCTCGCGCGTGGCGTTATGCGATGCCGGTCGTCGCGCTGCTGTCGGTCGGCGTCGTCGCGCTCATCTTGATGAAGAGCGTGCCGCGCGGGGGGACAGAGTTGGCGCGGCGGAACGAGCAGACGCAGTCAAACAGTTCGACGATGGTCGCGCAGGAAGAGAACCATGCGTTGCAGGATGCGAAGCCATCCTCATCGTCCACGGCTACGACGACCAGGGCGGAAGGCAACGCGGCGAACGTTGCGGAGTCGTCCGTCGCGCGAAACGCCGCGCCAGCGTACGACGATATGAAGAAGGAACAGGCGGGCGGCGCGGTCGCTGGAGCGGGCACGGGCACTGCGGGCGCAGTCGCGCCGACCGTCGCCGCAAAGCAGCCGCGCGTTGAAGAACAAAACGCGCCCCCGCCGTCGTCGTCGTCGGTTGTGGTCATGGCGACGCCCGTGCCCGTGCCGCCTCCGCCCGCGTCGAAGCCGTCCTCTAATGAAGACGAGATCAAGGTGGCGAAAGACGCGTCGAAGGAGAAGTCGGCTGATCTGGCGGCGGAGCGCGCACAGCCGAAGCAGTCTCGCAAGGAAGGTGAGCGCAACGCGGCGGCGAGCATCGCCGTGCCCGAACCGCGCAGCTCGAACCGCGCGGCGTTGCGACCCGGAGAGATCGTCGCGACGCCCGGCGCGAAAGAAGATGCGAACGCGGCGGCGAAGAAGACGCGGCGGAGGGAAGCGCAGGAAGCACGTGACGACGCGGAAAACTCGAACGCGGCGCGCGACAAGTCGTCCACGGAAACGCGCGCGGTCGGCGGTCGGAAGTTTCGCCGCGATGGCGACGCATGGGTTGACACCGCCTACCACGCCTCGCAGGCGACGACGAACGTCCGGCGCAACTCCGAGCAGTACCGCGCGCTCGTCGCCGACGAGCCGGAGCTCGGTCGCATCGCGGGCGCGCTCGGCGGCGAGGTCGTCGTCGTCTGGAAGGGGCGCGCGTACAGGATAAAGCCGTGACAAGTGACAGGTGACAAGTGACAAGTAGAATCGCCGGGCGCGCTGCGACGAGAAATTTTTGATACTCTCGCCACGAGTTCGGTTAGAATCACCGCGCTCGATCCGGATTCGTTCTTCTACCTGTCACCTGTCACGGTTTACCTGTCACGGCTCTTATGATTTTCCGAGGCTCCTACCCCGAAGTCTCCATTCCCGAAATCGCGCTGACGCCGTTCGTGCTGGCGCGCGCGCGCGCGTTGGGAGATAAGCCCGCGCTGATTGACGGCGTGACGGGGCGCGCGACGAGCTACGCCGCGCTGGACGAAGCGGTGCGCCGCGTTGCGTCGAGCCTCGCGGCGCGCGGCTTCGCGAAGGGCGATGTGCTCGCGATTTTTAGCCCGAACACAATCGAGTATCCGGTCGCCTTTCACGCCGTCTCGCTCCTCGGCGGAGTCGTCACCACACTCAACCCGCTCTGCACTGCCGAAGAGGTGTCGAAGCAACTCGCCGACTCGCGCGCGAAGTATTTGATCACCGCGCCCGCGCTGCTTAAGTGCGCGAGAGAAGCGACGGCACAATTGTCTCTACTGCGCGAGTTGTTTGTCTTCGGCGAGTGTGCGGGCGCGACGCCGTTCGCGGAGTTGTACGCGGGCGACGGGCGCGTGCCCGAAGTCGAAATTGATCCGCATGAGGACTTGGTCGCGCTGCCGTATTCGAGCGGGACGACGGGCGAATCAAAAGGCGTCATGCTCACGCACTACAACCTCGTGGCGAACCTGCGGCAGATCGAGGGGACGGATCACGCGCGCGGGACGGACACGCTCGTCTGCGTGCTGCCGCTCTTTCACATCTACGGCTTGAGCGTGATCATGAACTTCGGTCTCTCGCAGGGCGCGACGCTGGTCGTGCTCCCGCGCTTCGATCTCGACGCGCTGCTCTGCGTGATTGAGAAGTATCAAGTCACGATGGCGCACGTCGTCCCGCCGATCATGCTCGCGCTCGCGAAACACCCTGCGGTTGAGCAACACGATCTGTCGAGTCTGCACACGGTCTTCTCCGCCGCCGCGCCTCTGGGCGAGCAGCTTGCGCGCGAAGTCTCAGAGCGTTTGGGTTGTCTCGTCATGCAGGGGTATGGGATGACCGAGACGGGACCCGCCACGCACATGGCTCCGCACGACGCGGGCAGGGTCAAGCTCGGCTCTGTGGGCTTACCTGTGCCGAACACCGACTGCAAAATGATCGACATCGAGACGGGCGCGGAGCTTGACGCGAACCGTGAGGGCGAAATCTGCGTGTGCGGACCTCAGGTGATGAAAGGTTATTTGAACCGACCCGATGCGACGCGCGCGACGATTGACGCGGACGGCTGGCTGCACACGGGCGACATCGGCTACGCGGACGAGGAAGGGCACTTCTTCATCGTGGATCGCAAGAAGGAGCTGATCAAGTACAAAGGCTTTCAGGTCGCGCCCGCCGAACTCGAAGCGTTGTTACTCGCGCACCCGTCGGTCGCAGACTGCGCCGTCACGCCTTCGCCCGATGAAGAGGCGGGCGAAGTGCCGAAGGCTTTCGTCGTACTTAAAGATGGTCAGACGGCGACCTGTGAAGATTTAATCTCGTTCGTCGCCGCCCGCGTCGCGCCGCACAAGAAGGTGAGACGCATCGAGTTCGTCGGACAGATTCCGAAGTCGCCTTCGGGAAAGATTCTGCGCCGCGTCCTCGTCGCCCGTGAACGCTCCGCGCGCGAATCTTCGCAATGAACGGGGAA
>JAVXVR010000129.1:0-4489 GCA_032230165.1 Acidobacteriota bacterium
TTTGCCCGAAGGCGCGAACGCCGACGTGCGTGTGCGCAGCGTCAGTGGCGAAGTGACCGCCGACATACCGGGGTTGACCTTGCGGAGGATCGGCAACGGGTCGGATTTCGAGGGGCGACTCGGCGCGGGCGGCACGCAGATGAGCGTGTCGAGCGTGAGCGGCAACGTGCGTTTCCACCGCGCGGGCGAATAGTCACAGCGCGGAAAAGTTTTTAACGCGGATAACGTTTAGGAGGCACTAGAAAAATGAGACTCAGATTGATGTCAATGATTCTTCTCGCGGCGCTCGCTTCGCTCGCGCTCGCGGGCGGCAAGCTTTCGTCCTTCGACGCCGCGACGGCGCACGCGGCGACCTTCGCGCAGGACGAGCATCAGGACAGCCACAAGGAAAAGCACAAAAGCGGTGGCGACGACTACGACGATCAGAAGGATAAGCACAAGGGCGACGACGACAGCGAGTTCACCGAGCGCGACGAGTTTCGCCAGAGCTACACGCTCGCGCCCGGCGCGCAGGTGCGCGTCTCCGGCATGAACGGCTCGGTTGACGTGGAAACGTCCGCCGGCGGCGCGGCGGAAGTGTACGTCCTGCGCACGGCGCGCAACCGCTCCGATCTCGACTACCACAAAGTGATCGTCGAGCAGACCGCCACGGGTCTCGTCGTGCGCGGCGAAAATGATCGTGATCACAACTCGAACGGCGAGAACCATCAGGTGCGCCAGCGCGTGACGATGAGGATTCCGCGCAACGTAGATTTCACGGCGAGCGGGATTAACGGCAGGGCGACGGTCGGCGAGTTGGACGGACCCGTCAGGCTCTCCGGCATCAACGGTCGCGTCGATGTCGCGCAGGCGCGCGGCTATGTGGATATCTCCGGCATCAACGGCGCGGTGACGATGCTCATCACGCAGGTCACAGAGCGCGGCATACGCGTCTCCGGCGTCAACGGTCGCGTCGAGCTTCGCTTCGACGGCGCGCTCAACGCAGACCTCGCCGTCTCAGGCGTCAACGGCTCGGTCAACGCCGACATGCCGAACGTGACGGTGCAGGGTCGCGTCAGCCGCACGAGCTTCAATGCCAAGATCGGCGCGGGCGGCGCGCCGATCAACGTCTCGGGCGTGAACGGCAGCGTTCACCTCGTCCCGCGCTCTTAGCAGGGCGCGGCTCGGCGCGGGCGGTGTGTGGCTAGGTTGCGTAGGTGGGTCTCCGATCTCGCCGCCGCCGCCCGCAAATTTTCATGAGTTTGAAGAGACTGCAACTGTGACTGAGGATACAAAAGATGATCAGAAGAACTTTTATGCTCGCTATTTTTTGCGCCGTGGCGCTCGCCGTGTCGAATAGCTCACGCGTTGTGCGTGCCGACGAAGGCGGCGAGGACGACCAGTTCCGCGAGGAGTTTCACCAGACGTACCCGCTCGCGCGCGGCGGGCAAATCTCGCTCAAGAACATTAACGGCGCGGCGCGCGTCGTCGCGTGGGATCGCGACGAGGTGAAGGTTGATGCCGTCAAGCACGCGCGCTCGCAACGCCGGCTCGCAGAGGCGACGATTGACGTGCAGGCAGCGAGCGACACGGTGAGCGTGCGCACGCGCTACCCCACGGACGAGCTGCGCTGGGAGCGCGGCAGCGACGAGAACCCGGCGAGCGTCGAGTACACGCTAACCGTCCCGCGCACGGCGCGCATTGATTCCATCGAGCTGATCAACGGCGGGCTCGAAGTCGAGGGTCTCGCGGGCTCGATCAAGGCGACGTGCATCAACGGTCGTCTCGTCGCGCGCAACCTCGCGGGCGAGGCGCGGCTCTCAACCATCAACGGCACGCTCGAAGCCGAGTTCGACCGGCTCGAAGCTGGCAAGACCATCACGCTCAACTCCGTCAACGGCACGGTCGATCTCGTCGTCCCTGCGAGCATCAGCGCGGACTTCAAAGCCGACACCGTCCACGGCACGATCTCGAACGACTTCGGTATGAACGTCCGTCGCGGCGAGTACGTCGGCGCATCGCTCGATGGTCAGCTCGGCGGCGGCGGCGCGCGCGTCAAGCTGTCGAACGTCAACGGCTCGATTAGAATCCGGCGCGGCAATGGTTAAGGGCGAGCCGCGCGGTCGCGTGGGGTCTGCAAACCAGCCGGACAAATTAGGCGAAACATTTTCGCGGGAGGCGGCGTCCTAATCCACGACGCCGCTTCTTGACTTGTAAGTGGTAAGAGAACATCCCCATCGGTTCAGTCAGTCAGTCAGCGTAAAAAAGAAGCCATGAAATTTCTCGCACTAACTCTTTGCCTGCTCGCTCTCTCGGTCTGCGCGCGCGCGCAGTCCGCCGCCTCGACGCCCGCCGCCGCGTCGAAACTATCATCCGACGCCAAGGATGCCGCAGACGTTAAGAAGCCGAAAGAGTCTCCGGTTAAGACACCAGCTAAGACGAAGCCTGCGGGCGAAAAGCCCGACGCCACCAAGCCCGCGCCCGGCGACTCATCGAACGCCCCTGCGAAGACGATCCGCACGACCACGGGCACGATCACCTTGCCCGCAGAGAAGTCGCAGCCCATACGCATCCCGCGCCTCGACAAGCTGCCCGTCATTGATGGCAAGCTCGACGACGAAGTGTGGAAGCACGCTGCCGTCTTCAAAGATTTCTATCAAGTGCAGCCCGGCGACAACGTCGCGCCCTCGAAGCCCTCAGAGGCTTACATCGCTTACGACTCGAAGTATCTCTACCTCGCCTTCAAGGCGTATGACGATCCATCGCAGGTGAGAGCGCGCATCGCCAAGCGCGATCAAATCTTCGACGACGACTTCATCGGCGTCTATCTCGACACCTACAACGACAAGCGCAAGGCGATAGAGTTCTTCTTCAACCCGTTGGGCGTTCAGGCGGATGCCGTGCGCACGGAAGGATCGGGCGAGGACTTCAGCGTGGATTTCGTCCACGAGTCGAAAGGCATGTTGACCTCGGACGGCTACACGGTCGAGGCGGCGATCCCTTTCAAGTCGCTGCGCTACACGGCGGGGAAGGACAAGCTGTGGGGCTTGCACGTGATGCGCCGCATCCAGCGCTTCAACTCCGAGCTGGATTCATGGATGCCGCTCTCGCGCGAAGTTTCGGGGACGCTCATTCAAGAGGGCTTCATCAACGGGCTCGAAGGCATCTCGACCGAGCGCAACTTCGAGCTGGTGCCGAGTCTCACCATCTCCGAAACGGGCAGGCGCGCGCGCGCTTTCGCGCCCGTCACGCTGGGTCAGCCCCCGCCCGCGCTCCCCGGTCGCACTCTCAACGAGCCCGTCAATCTCGATCCCGGCTTAACCGTCAAGTTCGGCATCACGCCGACCATCACGCTCGACGCCGCGTTCAATCCAGACTTCGCGCAGGTCGAGGCGGACGCAACGGTCGTCACGGCGAATCAACGCTTTCCCATTTTCTTTGAAGAGAAGCGACCCTTCTTCCTCGAAGGCAAAGAGATTTTCCAGACGCCTTTGACCATCGTCCACACGCGCGCCATCGTCGATCCCGACTACGCCGTGAAACTGACGGGCAAGCGCGGGCGCAACACCTTCGGCTTGATCGTCGCCTCCGACAACGCGCCCGGCAACTACAGTCAGGACGACATTGACGAGAGATGGTTGCGGGCAAATGCCGTCCCCGACAACTCTCCAAACAATAGTAATCGCGCGGCGGCACAGGTGGGCGTCCTCGACTTCATCAATAAGTTCGTTGGCAAGAACGCGACCATCGGGGTGCTGCGCCTCAAGCGCGACGTGGGGAAAGAGAGCACAGTGGGGCTCATCGCGACAACCTACAACTTCCCCGACCGCTACAACGACGTGGCGGGCGTTGACGGCCGCTTCAAGCTCGACCCGAAAACCGTCGTCACGTTCCAACTGCTCGGCACGCGCTCGAACCGCCTGTTCTACAACCCGGAGATTAACCGCAACGTTGATCGGCGCGGCGACGCCTTCGCTTACCGTTGGAGCTACGATCACAGCGAGCGCCACTTCGGCATCAACTTAAACGGCGACGGCTACACGCGCGACTACCGCGCCGACGTGGGCTTTACGACGCGCGTGAACTCGAACGCCATCCGCATCAACCCGCGTTGGAACAGCGAGCCGAAGCCGAAGAACTCGATCATCGGCTACCGCGCCAACGCGAGCATCAATTATCAGCTCGACTTTCAGGGTCGCTCGCAGCGCGTGGACGTGCAGCCGATGTTCGGCTTCAACCTCCAGCGTCAGACCTTCCTCACGTTCGGCTACCGCCGCGCCTACGAGCGTCTGATCGAGGAGGAGTTTGGAGCAAAGCGCATGCCCGCGCGCACGGACGCGGCGGGGAACTTCCTGCCCGCGCAGCCGGGCGCGTTCTTCGGCGACGACTCCGAGCGCTCGACCTACAAGACCAGCCTCATCGGCGTCATCGACTCGCAGATCGCGAAGAAATATTATTTCTTCGTCCAAGTCGTCCGCGACATGAACATCTTCGACTTCGACTTCGGTGC
>JAVXVR010000188.1:0-3384 GCA_032230165.1 Acidobacteriota bacterium
CACACGTCGGCGTTCTCGTTCAGATTATCGCTGGTGTCTGCTTTGCTCCGCGCGTCCTCGGTCTCGAACTCTCGCCAGCGATCTTCTTTCTCCTTCGTCTTGTTCGACGCGACGTTAGCAAAGATTCGGCACTCACCCTGATGGCGCGAGACGAACCTGTCAACTTCGCGTGTGTACCTGTCAATTGATCTGACGGCGGCGCTCGCGCCGTCTATCGCTCTACGACGGGGTTGCGCTGCGGCGGAGGGAGGGAAAAAAAGCGCGGCGAGGGCAAGACTCACGCGCATAGTTGGGATCGAGTTACGCATCTGCGTCAACCTCCGCGATTGGGATCGTGAAAGAGAACGTCGAGCCCTTGCCGACCATTGATTCGACGCTGATCTTGCCGCCGTGGAGTTCGACGAGCTGGCGTGTGATGTAGAGACCGAGTCCCGTGCCCGTCTCGCGTCGCGGGGCGCGCGTGCCCGCCTGCTCGTACTTGTCGAAGAGGCGCGCGAGGTCTTGCGGGGGCACGCCGACGCCCGTGTCCGAGACAGCGACGCGGATCATCTTGCCTTCACGCGCGCCGCGAATGTCCACGCTCCCGCCCTTCTGTGTGAACTTCACGGCGTTCGAGACGAGATTGACGAGGATGCGATGCAGCTTGGCGCGGTCGGCTGTGACCTTCGGCAGATCGTCGGGGAAGTGACAGTCAACCGTGACGCCCTTCTCGCGCGCCATCGTGCCCATCGCCTCGCAGGTCTCGCCGACGAGCGCGGGGAGCGTGACGGGCGCGAGGTCGAGTTTGAGCGTGCCGGATTCGATCTTGGCGGAGTCCAGCAGGTCGTTGACCAGCTCGATGAGGTTCTGCGTGTTGCGCTCCATCATCGAGACCATGTTCTGCTGCTCCGGCGTCAACTCGCCGAGCCGCCCCGAGCTGAAGAAGCTGATGACGCCGCTAATCACCGTCAGGGGCGAGCGCAGGTCGTGCGTCGTGACGGCGAGAAACTCCTCCTTCAACTCCGCCAGCTCGCGCAGCTTCGCGTTGGCTTCCTCAAGCTCGCGGTTCGAGTCGTTCAACTCGCGATTAAGTCGCTCCAACTCCTCGCGCTTCTCTTCGAGTTCGGCGAGCACTTCGATGAGATCGTGATTCTGCTGCTCCAACTCTTCGAGAGCTGACTCTTCATCCGTCTCGACGAAACGCGCGCGCAGGGCTTCCACCTGCTCGGAGACGACGGCTGCTTGCGCAGGGGGCAGCCACTTAATGACGGTCACGCGCGCGCCCTCGCCATCGTTCGACTCGACGCGGAAGTCGTCCACCAGACGGCGCGTGCCCGCAAGCCCGATGCCGAGCCCGTGCGTCGAGCGGAAGTCGCCGTTCATGATCCGATCTAACACTTCCGGCTCGATGCCGGGACCCGAATCGCGCGCCGTGATGTGCAGACCGGCGGCGCGACCTGCCTGCGCGACGGCGAGCGTGATCGCGCCCGACTTCGCGTACTCGTAGATGTTGCGCGTTAGCTCCGAGACGGCAGTCGTGATCTTGATCTGCGTCGTCTGATCGAATCCCATCTCGCGCGTGAGACGGCGCACGCGGTCGCGCACCTTGACGATGTCCGCCTCGCGCCGGATGTAGATGTCGCCCAGTCGTGTGACGTTGATGGCTTCCATCGAGTAAGAGGTTCGGAGTTTAAAGTTCCAAGTTCAAGGTTCAAAGTTTAAGGTTCAATGCCGGAGCACGCCATTATGACTTCGCGCGTCAACTTTGAACTTTGAACCTTGAACTTGGAACTTACCGTGCCACAAGCGCCGTCGCGTCGTCGGAGTCGCGCGAGTAGTCGCGCGCGAGCACGCCCGCGATGAGCTGCGGGCTTTTCACGGACAAGCCCGGATAGTCTTCGATGTCCCAGCTCGCGCTGAGCCCGTCGGAGGTTAAGACGATGGTCGCGCCCTCCGCCCAGTCGAAAGACCAGACGCGCACCGCTCCCATCCGCGCGCCCAGCGTGCCGTTGGCGGAGATGGGGCGCACAGGGTGCGGCGAATTGAGCACGCGCACCTCAACGTTGCCGACCCCCGCGTACTGGAAAGTCCCACGCCGCGCGTCCACGACGCACGCGCCCATCACCGCGCCGCGCGTCGGGCGCAGACGCTCGTGCGCGCGTCGGAAAACGTCTTCGAGCGATTCGCCCTGCCACGCGGACAAGACTTCGAGCGCGGCGGCTGAAGCCTCGCGCGCGCCCTCGCCGTGACCGAGACCATCGACGACGGCAAGCAACAGTTGACCGGCGCGGCGGCGGATGAAGTAGGCGTCGCCGTTGGCGACCTCGCCCGGTCGCGGTCTGCACCAGACGCCGATCCTTCGTGCGGTCGAGGCGTGGCGCGGCGGTGTAAGTTTCGTCGCGGCGACCCACTTGCGCCCCAAGATAGCCGTGCCGTGCGTCGTGCGCCGCGGCGTGTGCGCGAGCCGACCCGTCTTCGCTGTCTTAACGGTTGAGTAGAACTCGAACTCGTCGAGCAGACGCTTGATCGCGCCGAGCCCCGCGCCCAAGCCCCCACCTGAAGAGACGCCGTCGCGCACGGCGCGGTCGAGATCGAGTATGCCGGGTCCCTTGTCGCAGTAAAAAATTTCCAGCCCCGGTTCCGCGCCGAGCGGCGTGGTGAAATGAATCCAGCCACCTTCGCTGGCGTAGCGCACGGCGTTCGTGCCGATCTCCTGCACGACGATATCGAGTTCCGCCAGTTCGCGCTCCGTAAAGCCGACGCGCCGCGCATAAGCGTGCACGGCGCGCCGCACCGCGCCGACCTGCGCCTCGTCACGCACCTCCATTGACTGAATAGATCGCATTAATCGTTATCTGTTCTCAAGCATGTTCTGAATGATAATAATGACTTCGATAAGCTTTCGCATTTCTTCCTCGCTGACAATGTCACGGCAGGTCGCACGCACATCGCACAAAGCATCATAAAGTTGATGCCAGCCGTCTGTCAGCAAGTTACCGGGAGGATAAACGGGTAAGACGTGGCGAAGCGGCGTCAGCGCGCGACGCTCACACCATTGATCGATCAGTGAATCGAGAATGGCGAAGATATTCGTTGTCTCTGTCATCACACATTTGCTTCAAAGCCACCTGACAACCGTGATGCGCGTGCCGCGACCGGGCGCGGAGTCAATCGAGAACTCGTCAACGAGCCGACGCGAGCCGGGCAGCCCCTTGCCCAAGCCTCTGCTCGTCGAGTAGCCGTCGCGCATGGCGGCTTCTAGATCGGCGATGCCCGCCCCGTCGTCCTCGAAGATGAGGCGCAAGCCGCCGCGACCAAAAGAATTTTTAGTCGGCTGCGCGATCATCTGACCGCGACCCGCGTACTTGACGATGTTGCGCGCCAGCTCGGAGGCGACCGTCGAGA
>JAVXVR010000203.1:0-9403 GCA_032230165.1 Acidobacteriota bacterium
ACGCAGTCACGGTTATCACTGGGTGGGTAGGGGAATTGCGCCGGAAGAAGGTCGCGGAAGCGGCACGCGGATTCGAGAGCCTGTTCAGCCAATCGGCTGCTGGCGCTATACGAGGCTAAAGAATTACTGAGGAGAGAGAAAATGAAAGCAATCAGAATTCACGAATTCGGCGACGCAGATGTGCTGCGCCTTGAGGAAGTAGAGAAACCGGCTTTGGTTGCCGGCACGGTGTTGATTAAGACTGAAGTCGCGGGCATCAACTACGCTGACACGATGCTGCGGAAAGGAACTTATTTTACACGACCGCCGTTGCCGTTCACGCCCGGCTTTGAGGTCGCCGGACGCATTGATGCCGTCGGCGAGAATGTAGAGGGCTTAAAGTTAGGGCAGCGTGTGATGGCGAAAATGCAGGGCGGCGGCTATGCGGAATACGCGATTGTGAAGGCGGAACATATCACACCTGTGCCTGACGGTTTGGAGTTCGGCACGGCGACTGCACTCCTGGCGCAAGGGCTGACTGCGCTCGGACTGCTTGAAGGTTTGCAGGCGGGGCAATCGATCCTCGTGCACGCGGCGGCTGGCGGCGTCGGCTCACTGCTCGTGCAGCTCGCCAAACTCAAAGGCGCTCACGTGATCGGCACGGCGAGCACGCCAGCGAAACTTGAACTTGTGAAGGAACTGGGCGCGGACGCAGCCATCAACTACACGGACGCAGACTGGACCCAACAGGTCAAAGCGGCGACGCCGTCCGGCGCGGGTGTAAATCTACTGATCGAGATGGTCGGCGGTGAGGTGGGCGAGCAGAATGTCAAATGTCTCGCGCCGGGCGCGACGATGATCATCTACGGCGCGGCGAGCGGTAAAGATTTTCCGATCTCCGCGCTGGGGTTGCTCGGCAAGCAACTGACGGTCAGGGGCTACACGCTCTACGGCGAGACGGAGGCGACTCTCGCCGGGTTCACGCGGGAGTTGATCGCACACGTCAAAGAGAATCGTCTGAAAGTAATGGTGCAGGAATTTCCGCTCGCACAAGCGGCAGATGCACATCGTGCCATCGAGAATAGAAAGACAACCGGCAAAGTCGTTTTAAGGGTTCAATAGTCAAATCATTGATGGAGGAATCTCATGCCAACGCTTTTTGACAGGCTTCGGGTCGGAAAGATGGAACTCGACAACCACATCATCATGGCGCCCATGACACGCAGCCGCGCCGATGATGAGGGACTCCAGCCTCCGTCCGCGGCTGAGTATTATGGTCAACGCACTTCGGCGGGCTTGATTATTACGGAAGCGACGAACGTCTCGCCGATGGCGAAAGGCTACGTCCGCACGCCCGGCATCTACACGCCGGAGCAGATCGACAGCTGGCGGGGCGTGGCGAGCGCGGTTCACGCGCGCGGCGGCAAAATCTTCATGCAGCTCTTTCACACCGGGCGCATCGCGTTGCCGGACTTTCTGCCCGACCAAGCGCAGCCCGTCGCGCCGAGCGCGGTTCGGGCGAAGGGTCAGAACTACACGGACGCGGGGATGAAGGAGTTCGTCACGCCGCGCGAAATCACGAAAGAGGAGATCGCGCAGACCGCGAAAGACTTCGGCGCGGCGGCGAGGAATGCCATCGCCGCCGGGTTCGACGGCGTGGAGTTGCACGCGGCGAGCGGCTACCTCGTCCAACAGTTCCTCACCACGAACGCGAACCTTCGCACAGACGAATACGGCGGTTCAATCGAGAACCGCACGAGATTTTTGTTCGAGGTGTTGGACGTGATGGCGAGCGAAGTCGGCTCGACGCGCGTCGGCGTGAAGTTCTCCCCGCAGATACCTTTCAACGATGTCGAGGAGCGCGACGCGGACGAGGTCTATCCGTATATTCTCAAACGTCTGAGCGACAAGCAACTGGCTTACGTCCACGTCAGCGATGGCTTGGGCGCGGGTTGGCACTCAAAGTTGCGTCCCCGTTACAAAGGCATCTATTTCGCGGGAGCGGGCTTCACGCGCGAGAGCGGCGCGCAGCTCTTAGCGCAGGGCGGCGCGGACGCCGTCGTGTATGGCACGAAATTCTTAGCGAACCCGGACTTGCCCGAGAGATTCAAGCGGGGCGTCGCGCTGAACGAGCCCGACCAGTCAACCTTCTATTCACCGGGCGAACGCGGTTACACTGACTACCCGACGCTCGAACAAACACTCGAAGCGTCAACCGCCTGAAGGTGAAAGAAGAACGAAGATGGCAACTCAATGCACGCACCTCGATCAAATTCGAGACGTGACGCCGGGCACCGGCGGGTGCGAAGACTGTTTGAAGACCGGAGACACTTGGGTGCACCTGCGACTCTGCGAAGCTTGCGGACACGTCGGCTGCTGCGACGACTCGAAGAACAAACACGCCACCGAACATTTTCACGCGACCGCGCATCCCGTCATTCGTTCGCTCGAACCCGGCGAGGATTGGCGGTGGTGTTACGTGGACGAGCTGCTCGTCTCGACGGGTGACGACGGCGACAGCGCACGCGACACCTCCGCACGCGCCGCACTTGAAACGGCTGGCTCCGACACGCGAGAGACGAGTCCCGGAGAAGGAAAGCTCGCGCCGCTGAGAACCTTTCCGGGCAGCGTTGACTTAGCTCGCGCGCGCCAAAACGCGGGTGGCAACAAAGGCATGTTCAAGACGATCTGCGGTAAGGTGCGGCGGTGCAATCGCGAGAATCTTGAGCCGGTGATCGAACTCGCCGTCGAGATCGCGCGCGAGGGGCGCGAAGGTCGTCGCATCGGGACGCTCTTCACCTTCGGCGATGCTGAAGCGGTACTTGCGCGCTCGCGCCCGCTCATCCTCGACCCGCTCGCCGGGCACGCCCCGGAAGCCAAGAACATACGCGACCAGAACCTGCGCGGCACGATCAAAGAGCTGGCGCAGCTCGACGGCGCGTTCGTCGTCTCGGACGCAGGCGTCGTCGTCTCGGCGTGTCGCTACCTCGACGCGATGGCGTCGGACGTGGTGCTGCCCTTCGGTCTCGGCAGTCGCCACGTGGCGGGTGGCTCGATCTCGCAGGTGACGGACGCGGTCGCCATCGTCGTCTCGGAAAGCTCGATGGTCAGGGTGTTCGACGACGGTAAAATGGTCGCAGAGATCATCCCCGAACTGTGGCTGATGGATCGTCACAACGTGCAACTGCGCTCGCCCTACAGGGAAGAGATTCAGGGCGATCTCGCCGTGCTCGTCGCCGAATCGTGAGCCACACGCAGACTACTTTTGCGGGGCGTCCACAGATTCTGTTCCTGAGATGTTTTTTGCGGTTTCATCATCTTCCTGACGAGGAGCGTCAGCGAACTCTGAATCTGAAAGCAGCACTTCTTCGAGGTCTAAGTCCTGCTGGACGCTGCGCATCACGTCGTCGCTGATCTCATCCTCGTCGCGCAAGCGTATGATCTCTGCCCGTTCGGCGGCGATCATCTTTCTGCGGATTCGTTTATAAGCTTCTGCCTTCTCCTGATCCCGCTCAGCCTCACCGTCCTTCTTCGCCGTCGAGAGTTTGTGCACACGATGCTCGTACTGTTCGCGTAAATCCTCGATGACGGTTGAAGTCGCGCTGTCTTGACCCGTCATCTCACGCAGACTCCGCAGACCGACCTCTGCGGTCTTCAGGCGCGCCGTAGCTTCTTCCTGTCCATCTTTGCCGTCTGCGTGCAGTTTGAGCAGACGAATGATCGGCGTGAGCGTGAACCCTTGCAGCACGAGTGTGACGAGGATGATGGCGAACGTGAGAATGATGATGAGGTCGCGTCCCGGAAAGGGCGTGCCCGCGTTCGTCGCGAGCGGCAGCGCGAGCGCGATGACGAGAGAGTCGCCGCCGCGTATGCCCGCCCATCCGACGAAGAGCACCTGCTGCCACGGCGGGTAGCGGTCGCGCTTGCCCAGTTTGCGACGGATGAAGCGCGGCAGGTAAGTGCCGGGAAACACCCAGATGATCCGCACGGCGATCAGAACAACGCTGATGAGCGCCGCGTCGAGCAGGAGAGTCTTGAGCGAATGCCCGACGATGGTGCGACGCACGAGCGGCAACTCTAGCCCGATGATGATGAAGATCAACCCCTCTAAAATAAAGACGAGCATCTCCCACATCGCCTGCGCCTGAAGCCGTGTGTCGGCGGAGACGAACCTCGGCGCTTTCCGTCCCAAGTACAGCCCCGCAGCGACGACCGCCAGCACGCTCGCGAGTCCGAGGCGCTCGGCGGGAATGAAGACGGCGAAGGGCGTGAGCAGCGAGATCGTGTTCTCGACGACCGAAGCTTGCCCGATCAGGCGACGCAGCCGCCCGATGAGCCAACCGATAATTAGCCCCAGAGCGATGCCGCCCGCCGCCGTCCAGACGAAACGAAAGCCCGCCGCCCAGATCGAGAACGTGCCAGCGACGACTGCGGCGACCGCCATCCGGTAGGCGACGAAGGCTGTTGCGTCGTTTAAGAGACCCTCGCCGTCGAGGATGGTGACGACGATTCTTGGGACGCCAAGCCGGCGTGTGATCGAAGTGACGGCGACCGCGTCCGGGGGTGAAACAATCGCGCCCAGAGTAAAAGCCGCCGCCCACGTTAGTTCTGGAATGAGCATGTGCGCGACCCACGCCGTGACGGTCATCGTCGCCAGCACGAGTCCGATGCCGAGCAGTGAGATGGAGCGCAGGTTACGGCGGAAGTCGCGGTAAGAGGTCGTCAGCGCCGCCCAGTAGAGAAGCGGCGGGACGAAGATGAAGAAGACAACATCCGGATCAAGCTCGACCCTCGGCAGACCGGGCGTGACGGCGAGGATCAATCCACCCAGCACGAGCAGTGTCGGGAAGGGCACGGAAAATCTATCGGCGGCGAGGCGCAGTCCGGCAGCGACGGCGAGCAGAATCAGTATGAGTTCGAGTCCTTGCATACCCCTGTGAGGGCAATAATATACTTGATACAAGTGGCTAATCCCCACCCGAATAAATTTTCAGTAGTGGTTTAGTTTGAAATTGAGAGGAGGCGAGACGCGATGTGCTGGCGCGTTCGTCGCGTGTGAGAGTTCAGACGGAGGTGGCGGGCGAATGAACTTTCAGGAGGAGGTCGGCGAGTTGGTCTGAAACTCGCGCCAGAGAGGGCGGCGGGCTTCGTAGTCTGTAATGTTTGACTCGTGGCGGAGCGTCAACCCGATGTCGTCGAGACCTTCGAGCAGACAGTGGCGGCGAAACTCGTCGATCTCGAACGCGAAGCGCAAATGGTCACGGTCGCGAACCTCGCACCGTTCGAGATCGACGGTCAGCGCATAATCTTCAGACAGAGCCGCGCGCCGCGCGATCTCCGACACCTCCGCTTCAGACAAGACCACCGGCACGACGCCGTTCTTCAGACAGTTGTTCGCGAAGATGTCTGCGAAGGAGGGCGCGACGACGACGCGGAAGCCGTAGTCGAGCAGCGCCCACGGGGCGTGCTCGCGCGATGAGCCGCAACCGAAGTTGCGCCCCGCGACGAGCACGCTGGCATCGCGATAGCGCGGCGCGTTCAGCACGAAGGTCGGGTCTAGCTCGCCTGCGGCGGTGTGACGCCAATCGTAGAAGAGAAACTGCCCGAAGCCCGTGCGCTCGACGCGCTTGAGAAACTGCTTGGGGATGATCTGATCGGTATCAACGTTCGGGCGAACGAGCGGAGCGACTCTGCCGGTGTGGATGCGAAAAGGAAGCATTGTTGTCAGTTGTCCGTAGTCAGTTGTTTGTTAGTCGTTCTTTGTCCATTGTCAGTTGTTCTTTGTTCGCAGTTGCTCGCTCATCAGGCACATGCCACGGACAACTGACCACGGACAACTGACATCTTCTTCATTTGTACTGCCACTCGCGCACGTCCGTGAAGTGACCCGCGACTGCTGCCGCTGCCGCCATCGCGGGGCTGACGAGGTGTGTGCGACCGCCGCGCCCCTGACGCCCCTCGAAGTTGCGGTTGCTGGTCGAAGCGCAACGCTCTCCGGGCGCGAGCGTGTCGGGGTTCATCCCCAGACACATCGAGCACCCAGCCTCACGCCATTCAAACCCCGCCGCGATAAAAATAGCGTCAATGCCTTCCGCCTCAGCCGCGCGCTTGACCGCTTGCGATCCCGGCACGACCATCGCGCGCACCGACCGACTCACCCGATGACCGCGCGCCACGCGCGCCGCCTCGCGTAAATCTTCGATGCGAGCGTTGGTACACGAGCCGATGAAGACTCGATCAACCGGAATGTCCGTGACGCTTGTGCCGGAGGTGAGTCCCATATAGTCGAGCGCGCGCTCAAAGGCGCGGCTGTCAGCCTCGGACGCAGCCTCAGACGGGTCGGGCACGCGCTCGGTCACGGACACGACCATGCCCGGACTCGTGCCCCACGTCACGCACGGCGAGACGGAAGCAGCGTCAATCTCAAGCGTGCGGTCGAACTCAGCGCCCGCGTCGCTCGCCAGCGTCCGCCAGTATGAGATCGCCTCTTCCCAAGCCGCGCCGCGCGGGGCGAAGCGTCGCCCTGCGAGATACTGAAACGTCACGTCGTCGGGCGCGATCATCCCCGCGCGCGCGCCCGCCTCGATGCTCATGTTGCAAAGCGTCATGCGCCCTTCCATCGTCAGCGCACGCACAGCCTCGCCCGCATATTCGATGACGTAGCCCGTCCCGCCGTCCGTGCCGATCTGCCCGATGATGCCGAGAGCGAGGTCCTTGGCGGTGACGCCCGCGGACAACGCACCGCGCACGTCGATCAACAGCGTGCGCGGCTTCTGCTGCGGCAAGCACTGCGTGGCGAGGACGTGCTCGACCTCGCTCGTGCCGATGCCGAAAGCGAGCGCACCGAACGCGCCGTGCGTGCTCGTGTGGCTGTCGCCGCAGACGATAGTCATGCCGGGCTGTGTCAATCCAAGCTCGGGACCGATGACGTGGACGATGCCCTGATCGGGCGAGTCAATGTCGAACAAGCGGACGCCAAACTCGCGGCAGTTATCTCTGAGCGCAGCGATCTGTCGCGCCGCGATCTCGTCCTTGATCGGCAGGCGGCGGTCGGTGGTCGGCACGTTATGATCCACTGTGGCGACGGTTAGGTCTGGACGACGGACGCGCCGTCCGGCGACGCGCAATCCGTCGAATGCCTGCGGCGAGGTCACTTCGTGGACGAGGTGCAAGTCAACATACAGGAGCGACGGCTCACCTTGCGCCGAATGGACGACGTGCGCGTCCCAGAGTTTATCGAAAAGAGTCGGCATAAAATAAGAGGTCAGAGGTTAGAGGTCAGAGGTTAGAAGAAATCAGTTTTTGTTTTAACTGATCTCTGACCTCTAACCTCTGACCTCTACTTTCATACTGCGTGGTAAGCGTGACACCTGTCGGCGATCTCTGCAACCGCGTCGGCGACGAGCGAGCCGATGTGCGATGTCGTCGCGTTGGCAATCCCGTCATCGCCCGCGATGTCGGGCGTGCGATGTCCGGCGTCGAGCACGGAGAGCACAGCCTCTTCGATGTCGCGCGCCTCCTGTTCGAGTCGTGCCGTGTGGCGCAGTAGCATGGCGGCGGAGAGGATCGCGCCGAGCGGGTTGGCTGAATTCTTCCCGGCAATATCGGGTGCGCTGCCGTGCACGGGTTCGTAGAGGTCAACTGTGCCGCCGATGGTCGCCGAGGCGAGCATGCCGAGCGATCCGGCGATGACCGCCGCCTCGTCCGAGAGGATGTCGCCGAACAGATTCTCCGTCAGGATCACGTCGAAGCGGCGCGGGTTTGTGATCAAGTGCATCGCGCAGGCATCAACGTACAGGTGTTCAAGCTCAACCGCCGGGTAATCGCGCCCCACGCGTGTCACCGTCTCGCGCCACAGTTGCGAAGTCTCAAGGACGTTGGCTTTATCAACCGAGGTGACTTTGCCGCGCCGCTCGCCCGCCGCCTTGAACGCCACGCGCGCGACGCGTTCAACTTCCCGCTCCGTGTAGCGCATCGTGTTGAAGGCGGCGTGAGCATTGTCTGTGAGGGTGCGCCCGCGCGGCTCGCCGAAGTATAGCCCGCCGAGGAGTTCGCGCACGACGAGGATGTCCGCCCCTCTGACCACTGCGGGACGCAGCGGCGAGCAATGCGCGAGCGAGTCGAAGCACCGGACGGGGCGCAAATTGGCGAAGCCGCCGAGCGCCTTACGCAGAGTGAGCAGTCCCGACTCCGGTCGCGACGCCTGCGGGAGATCGTCAAACTCCGGTGAGCCGACCGCGCCGAGCAGGATCGCTCTGGCGGTGAGACATGCGTCCATCGTCGCGCGCGGCAGAGGCGTGCCCGCTGCTTTGATCGCCGCGCCGCCGATGGGATGTTCGTCAAAAATAAATTCGTGTTCGTACACTTCGGCGACCGCGCCGAGAACTCGCCGCGCTTCATGTATGACTTCAGTGCCGATGCCGTCGCCGGGAAGAAGGATGATCTTGAGTCGCATTTTTTATCACTCCGACCGCAAACAACCACCCACACGCCACAGGCACGAAGCGCGGTGACGCATGGGTGGGGAGATGAGAGCTAAAATTTTTAACTGCCGGTTAATTGCAATTCAATCGTGTGGCTGACTCCGGCGGCGAGTGTCTCTCGCGGAGCCGTCTGAGCGGGCAGCAGTGAAAACAGGTCTTGGTCGTAAATCCGTTTCTTGCGATCTGCTAGCCGTGTGAAGCGCGTGTAGATGGCATTCAATTCCGCGCCCGCGAGCGCGACGCCGAGTTCGCGGTAACGCTCGGCGAGCGCGTGCCGCCCGGAATGTTTGCCGAGCACGAGTTGATTGGCTGGCACGCCAACCGACTCGGGCGTCATGATCTCGTAGCAGAGCGGGTTGCTCAACATGCCGTGCTGGTGAATCCCTGCCTCGTGCGCGAAAGCGTTTCTCCCGACAATCGCCTTATTCGGCTGCACGCCGAAACCGATGATCTCGGAGAGCAACTGGCTCGTCTGGTAAATCTGCTCGGTGCGGATCGCGCAGCCGTAAGGCAGACGGTCAGCGCGGACACGCAGAGCCATCACCACCTCTTCGAGCGCGGCGTTTCCGGCGCGCTCGCCGATGCCGTTGATCGTGCACTCGACCTGTCGCGCGCCCGCCTCGATAGCCGCCAGACTGTTCGCCACCGCCAGCCCCAGATCGTTATGGCAGTGCACGCTGATGGTCACGCCGGAGTCGCGCACCACGCACTCGCGCACGTGTCGAATCAGTTGCGCGAACTCCGGCGGAGTCGTGTATCCGACCGTGTCGGGGATGTTGAGCGTCGTCGCGCCTGCGGCGACAGCCACTCCTAAAACTTCGCAAAGATACTCAACGTCGCTGCGCGTCGCGTCCTCGGCGGAGAACTCCACGTCCTCGGTCAACGTGCGCGCGAGGGTGACGGCGGCGCGCGTCATCTCCAGCACTTCGCGTCGCGTCTTC
>JAVXVR010000297.1:0-6921 GCA_032230165.1 Acidobacteriota bacterium
AAACCTTCCTTTCACAGTGACTGGGTTTCCGGGACGAGAGTCAGGAAGGGCGTGACGCGGCGGTCAGCTCGCTGAGCTGCTTGCGCCACAATTGCACGTCCGGTCTCGCCTGATAGGTGTTGAAAACTTCTTCCCCCCATGCTCGTTGAAGCTCGTTGAGCGCCGCGACGGCGCGCGCGGCATATTCGCGCGCGCTGTCGGCTCGATTCGCTCGCGCGGCGGCGCGCGCTGCGACAAGAAGAGCACGCCACTCGGATTCGCGTCGCCCGGCGCGCGCGAAGCTCTCCTGCGCGTCGAGTGCGTTGGTGAGCGCGCCCTGCGCGTCGCCTGCCGCGAGCAGCGACTCGGCATATGCGAGTTGCGCGCTTGAGAAGAGCGATGCGTCGCCGAGGCTCTTCGCCGCGTCAAGCGCCTCGCGGCAGGTCTGCCCGCCCGCCGCAGCCGCGCCCGATGCTACTTGTGCGAGCGCGATCACGAGTTTCGCCTCGGTACTCGCCTGTTTATCCTGCTCGCCCGCGAGCGCGACGACCTGTTCGCCCTTAGACTTCGCCTCCGCGAAGTTGCGGCTGGCGAGCGCCACCCGCGCCAGCGTCAGTGGAAGATAAGTGGATAGCACCTTGTTCTTCCCGTCGGGCTTGTCGGCGATTGCCGACGCTTGCTCGATGAGAGCACGTGCGTCGTCGAAGCGACCGAGTGCGCACAGCGCCTCGCTCTGATTGATCAGGCTGTAGCCAACAAACACCTCGTTGTCCAACATCTTCTGAATGCGGTAGCTCTCCGTGAAGTGTTGGAGCGCGCCGGGATAATCCTCTTGAATCAAGAGAACATTACCAATTTCTGCTTGCGCGCCGGCGGCTGCCGATTCATCGCCGGTTTTCTCCGCGTCTTCAAGCTGTTGCCCGAAGGCTTTTAAGGCTTCGGCGTAGTTGCCCTTCCGCCTCTGCGCCCGACCGAGCATGGCGAGTGCCAGTTGAGCCTCCTTGCGGTAGCCACCTTGCTGGTAGAAAGCTAGCGCTTGCTCAACATAACCCACACCTTCATCCGTTCGACCCTGCTGAATGTAGAGACCGCCCAGATTGCCGAGCGCCTTGGCGCGAACGCGTTGCGCCTTGTTGCGTTCGGCGAAGTCGAGACCCTGTTTGAAATACTTTTCCGCGTTAGCATGATCCCCGCGCGCCAGGAAGGTATTGCCGAGATCGACAAGCCCGAGCGCAGCCAGATTCTCCCTGCCCTTCGCCTGCGCCAATTCTACCGCCTCACTTGCGTAGCCCTGCGCGCCCTTGAAGTCGTTCTCGTTCGTGGCGACGGCGCTTAGTTGCAAGAGCGCGTTAATCTGCTGCGTCTCGTAGCCGTTAGTTTTGGCGAGATCGAGGGCATCCTGTAACTGCTGGCGCGCGCCAGCGTTGTCGCCCTTGGCGCGGAGCATGTAGCCGCGGCGGTAGAGTACTTCGGCGCGACCCTCCATCATGCCGGTCTCGTTGTAGATCCGCTCGGCTGTGTCAAACGCGACGGCGGCGCTCTGGTAGTCCTGCTGGCGCGCGTAGAGGTTGCCGATGCGCAGGTACGCGGTGGCATAGTCAAGTTTGAGGTCGGTCGCCTTGCGGTAATTCTCGATGGCGTGCGGCGTGTCCTCAGCCTTCTCGTAGGCGCGACCGAGATCGACATAGACGTAAGCCTCATTCGGCGTCTGCGCTGCTATCTCTTCGTAAGACTTGATGGCGGCGGGAAAGTCGCGCGTGACGGTCGAGGTGACGGCGTCCAAGTAGAGCCGGTCGCGCACGTCGAGCACGGAGCGGTCGGGGACGAGCGTGTTGACGCGCAGCAGCTCATCCTTCGCGCGGTCGAGGTAGTCAAGCTCCGTCCACGCTTCGGCGAGGCTCGCGTGGGCGAGCGCGAACTTGCCGTCGATCTCTGTGGCGCGCAACAGATTCTTGCTCGCCTGCCAGTACGCGCCCTCGCGCAGGAAGTCCACGCCGCGCTCCTGCAACTTCGCGGCTTCGGGCGAAGGCTTGTGCGCACCGGGTCGCCACAGGCGACTCAAGCCCCAGAAGCCCGCGAGCGCGACGACGATGGCGACGACCGCCGCGAAGATCGAGAGACGCGGGCGGCGCAGATTATCCGAGAGCGTGGTGAGCGCGCTGTGCTGCGGCGAGGTGTCGGCGTCGTGACTGCGGATGACGTTCTGTGTGCGCGCGTTTCCGTTCGCAGAGACTTTGAGCCGCACCTCTGTGAGCGCGGCGATTAACTCGTCCGCCGTCTGGAAACGCTCGTGCGGCTGCTTGGCGAGCGACTTCAAGACGTCGCGGTCGAGCGCGCGCGGCACAGAGGGGTTGAAGCGCGAGGGCGGCAATGGATCGACGTGGAGGATTTGCGCCGCGATCTCGACAATAGTGCCCCCGGCGAATGCCGCGCGCCCCGCGACGCACTCGTAGAGCAGCGCGCCGAGCGCGAAGAGGTCGCTGCGCGCGTCAACATTCGTGCCCTTCGCCTGTTCGGGCGAGAGGTAGAGGGGCGTGCCGAGCATCACGTCGCTGCGCGTCTGGAGCCGCTGCAAGGTCTTCGCCTCCGGGGTGAAGCCCGTCGCCTCGTGCTCCGCGCCGACGAGCTTGGCGAGTCCGAAGTCCAGCACCTTGACCTCGCCGCGCTCGTTGATGATGACGTTCGAGGGCTTGATGTCGCGGTGGACGATGCCGTTGCGGTGCGCCTCGCCCAGAGCCTCCGCCACGTCCTCGATGATTTCGAGCGCGCGCGCCAGCGTGAGGCTGCTCGCGTTGATGAGATCAGTCAACTCCTGCCCCAACACCAGTTCCATGACGATGAAGGGCTTGCCGTCGGGCGTCTCGCCGAAGTCGTAGAGCGCGGCGATGTTCGGGTGCGTGAGCGCCGAGATCGAGCGCGCCTCTCTGAGGAAGCGCGCGTGGTAGAAGTTGTGCTCGGCGGGCGCGGCGTGCGGGATTTTGATGGCGACGCGCCGACCAAGGCGCGTGTCTTCGGCGAGATAGACCGTGCCCATGCCGCCCTCGCCCAGTTGGCTGAGCACGCGGTAATGGGAAATGGTCTCGCCGATCATCTGGGCTTATCTCCTCTGGGTTAACCCGAAGCTTGATCTAGAAGGTGGTAGGTCGCGGGATAAATCGAAGCCGCAAGTCCCGTGCGGCTCGCGGGCTGCGTTAGTTGAACCGTGCTTGCCCGCGTATTCTGCGCCAAAGCCGCACTCATTATCAAGCGTAATTTCGCGCTCGCCCGACGACCTGCTCCGGCTGCGCGAGTCGCACCCATTCGACGCCCGCGCCGCCCGTGGCTCAGATGGAAAGGTGCTTGCCTTCGCCCACGTTTATGGGCATACTTTGCGCGGTTCGAGGTTCCTGCTCTCGCGCACCGACTGCAAGGTTTGCGCCTGCCCGCGAGACCGTCAGGCGACGGCGTTAGGCTGGTGGAGAGAGACGGGTTTAGGTGATTGATTACACGGGAAGCCGCTCTCGCCAGTCGTCAAGCTGCCTGAGCAACGGGCGCGTCGCCGCTCTCGCCGTCGGAAGCACTCCTACACACTCCCGACGACACGCTCCGCCCGCGCTTCCTCAAACAGATAAGGACAAAGACATATGGCTACGAGACTCTACGTGGGAAACCTTTCTTTCCGCGTGACCGGCGAAGAGCTGCAAGAGTTGTTTGCGCAAGCGGGCGAGGTTAGCTCCGCCAACGTCGTGACCGACCGCGAGACGCAACGCTCGCGCGGCTTCGGTTTCGTCGAGATGGCGACTGAAGAGGGGGCGCAAGCCGCCATCGAGCAGTTCAACGGCAAAGACTTTCAGGGTCGCGCGCTGACCGTCAACGAGGCGCGCCCGCGCGCAGATCAGGGCGGCGGTGGTCGCGGCGGGCGCGGCGGCTACGGCGGTGGCGGCGGTTATGGCGGTGGCGGTGGCGGCGGCGAACGCGAGCCCCGCTGGTAAATAAAAGCCGTGACAAGTGACGAGTGACAGGTGACAAGCAAAGCGTTTCCTTTTTCTTGCTCGTCACCTGTCACTGTTTACTTGTCACGGCTTTTTACTTTCTAGCTTCCGGCGTGATCTTCAGCTTCAGACGTTCGACGCCGCGCAACACTTCGACTTCGTACTCCTCGCCCGCCTTCATCTCGCCGAGCGCGTAAGTGTAATCGTAAACGTTCTTCACTTCGCGACCGGCGAGGCGCACGACCGTATCGCCAGCCTTTAAGCCCGCGCGCTCGGCGGGCGAACCCTCGCGCACGCCGTCGAGCTTGAGCCCTTCGCCGCCCTCCGCGTAGTTCGGGATCGTGCCGAGATAGACACGGAAGCCTGTGGAGCGACCCGACGCCGCATCACTCTTCGCCTGCGTGTAGCTTGGACGCTTCTCGCTCTCGTCCACGGCGCGCACCACGTCGCGCACGAACGCGGTGACGCGCGTGAGCCCTTCGTAGTTAATCTTGTCCGCCGTGTCTGTCGGCTTGTGGTAGTCCTCGTGCGTGCCCGTCCAGAGGAAGAGGACGGGAATTTGCTTGGCGTAGAAGGACGAGTGGTCACTCGGACCGTAGCCGTCTTCGTTTAAGGTGAGAGTGAAGCGCGGCTTCGGGTTCGTGGTCGCGATCACCGTCCCGTTCGTCCCTGTCACCATGGGGATGTCGCCCGGCTCGCGCGCCACACCCTTCACGTTGACCTTCACGTTCATGTTCGTGTTCGCATCTTCGACGAGGCTCTTCCACTCCGACGCCGTGCCCACGCCGCCGACGATGAGCTTGTCGTCCTTCAGCCGACCGATCATGTCCATGTTGATCATGGCGACGGTTTGCGCGAGCGGCACGACCGGGTTCTTGACGTAGTAGCTCGAACCGATCAAGCCCTCCTCCTCGCCGCTAAACGCGACGAAGACGATCGTTCGTCGCGGGCGCGGCGCGGAGGTCGCAAAGAGCCGCGCAAGTTCCAGAAGAGCCGCCGTGCCCGAACCGTTGTCGTCCGCGCCGTGATGTATCTCGCCCTCGCGCGTGGCGAGCGAGCCCGCGCCGCCGCGCCCCAGGTGATCGTAGTGCGCGCCGATGACGATTGTCTCACTCTTCAACTTCGCGTCGCTGCCTTCGAGCACGCCGACGACGTTGTAAGCGGGCTGCTCACGCCGCGCGATGTCAGTCTCAAGGCTGAAGGCGATGTTGCGCAGCGTGAGCGAGGAATTTTTGCGCGGCGCGATCTGCTGTGCCGCGCTGCCTTCTTTCGCACCCGCGGCTTGCGTCTCCGCCGCTTTCGCATTCGCCGACTGCTCCAAATTCTCGAACGTGACCAACGGGAGCGCGGCGGCTTCGATGGCGCGGCGCGCGACCTGTCGCGAGATGAGCGCGACGGGAATGCCGGCGTCGCCCGCCGCCGCGAGGCTTTCGTCCACGCGCAGGCGCGTGGCGCGGTCGTCCTTGAAGTTCGCCTCGCGCGTGATGACGAGCAGAGCCGCCGCGCCGTGCTCGCGCGCCGCCGCCGCCTTGAATCTCAAATCCTCGAAGCGCGCGAACTGCCCGTGCGGGTTGTCGCCGTCGGGCGTGCCCGCAAACGCGACGACGATCTTCCCGCGCGCGTCCACGTTCGCGTAGTCGTCGTGATTCAACTCTGACGCCGTGATGCCGTAACCGACATACACGACGGGTGCGCGCTCGACCCGCGCGTTCGCGCTCCATGCCACGGGCGACCAGTCCTCGCCGAGACGCAGATCGATTGACGCGGCGGCGTGCGCATTCTGCGGCGCACTACCCGCGTGCGGCGTGAAGCTCATCGCGTTGCGCTTACCCAGCTCGACCGCCGCGACGTATGGGAAGGGCTGCCGATACGCACGCAGAGGACGCGCGCTAGCGGGGACATCTATGACCGCGCGCAAGCCGAGCCGCTTGAACTCCGCTTCCATGTATTCGGCAGCCTTCTGCGCGCCCGCTTCGCCCGTGCGCCTGCCTTCCAACTCATCGGAGGCGAGGTAGCGGACGTGCGCGCGCAAGTTTTCGGCGTTCGGCGCGTCCGTCGGCGCGGGCTGTTGCGCGAGGGCGCACGTCGCGAGCGCGAGGACGAGCAGCAGGCGCGATAGTGGTTTGTGCAGAAGTGTGTCACGCATAAATTTTTACTCCACCCAGTCAGCGATGAAGATGTTCGTGTCGCCTTTGACCGCGCCGTTGCGGTTCGAGGCGAAAACTAACTTCTTGCCGTCGGGCGAGAACATCGGGAAGCCGTCGAAACTCTCGTTGAAAGTGATCTGCTCAAGTCCCGTGCCGTCCGTGTTAATGACGAAGAGATTGAAGTCGCGACTGTGTATGTCTGGGTAGTTCGAGGAGAAGATGATGCCCTTGCCGTCGGGCAGAAAGTAGGGCGCGAAGCTCGCAACACCCAAGTGCGTCACCTGCCGCTTGTTCGTCCCGTCCGCTTTCATCACACGGATTTCGAGCGCGTTCGGCTCGATCAGATTCTCGGCGAGCAGTTTCTTGTAGTGCTCAACCTCTGCGGGCGTCTGCGGGTGGTTGGCACGATAAACGATCTGCCGCCCATCGCGCGAGTAGAACGCGCCGCCGTCGTAGCCCAACTCGTTCGTCAGACGCTTCACGTTGCGCCCGTCGGCATCCATCGAGTAGAGGTCGAGGTCGCCGCTGCGCATCGAGGTGAAGACGATGTGCTTGCCGTCCACAGAGATCGTCGCTTCGGCGTCGTAGCCGTCCACGTCCGTCAACTGTTTCAAGTTCGAGCCGTCGGGGTTCGCCGTGAAGATGTCGTAGCCGGGATAGATCGCCCAGACGTAGCCGCGCGAGTAGTCGGGCGCGGGCGGGCAGTCTGCGGACGCGAGGTGCGTCGAGGCGTAGAGGATTTTTTTGTCGTTCGGGAAGAAGTACGAGCAGGTCGTGCGCCCTTTGCCGGTCGAGACCATCCTCGTGTCAGAGCCATCGGCGCG
>JAVXVR010000325.1:0-3860 GCA_032230165.1 Acidobacteriota bacterium
GATAAGTTCCGAACCGCCGCGCCCTCATCTTACGCGTCAATTAAATGCTTCGTCGGTCGCCTTAAAAGAGATCAACTCGCGCCCTGCGCCAACATCTTCTCGACCACGCCGTAGCTCGCTGCAAGCGCGTCGGCAAGCTTCTCCGGCTGCGAACCGCCGCCCTCCGCCATGTCCGGCTTGCCGCCGCCGCGACCACCCACCATGGGCGCAAGCTCGCGTATGACCTGACCGGCGGGCACGCGCCCCTGCAAATCTTTCGACGTGCGGACGATGATCGAGACCTTGCCTTCGTCGCGCCGACCGAGCACGACAACGCCGGACTTGACGCGCGCAAGGAGTGTGTCTGACAACTGCCGCAAGCCATTCGCGTCCAACTCGCTCGCCTCGCGAGCGAGCACTTGCACGCCCGCGACTTCTCGCGCGTCGTTGCCGTTCCCAGCGGACGATCCGCCCGCCCCGCTCGCGATTCTTTGCTTCAGCTGCTCAGCCTCGCGCCGCGCGCGCTTGAGTTCATCTTGCAGACGCTCGACCGTCGCGGGCAGGTCGCCGCGCGTCGCGCGCAAAGTCCCTGCGAGGTTGTCGAGCACAGCCTCGCTCTCGCGGAAGCGTGAGAGAGCGTCCCATCCGGTGACGGCGCGGATGCGGCGCGTGCCCGAAGCGATTGACTCGTCGCTCGTGATCTTGAACAAGCCGATGTCGCCCGTCGAGCGCACGTGCGTGCCGCCGCATAACTCCTTCGAGAAAATTCCTTCCGCGCCCGGAACGGAGAGCACGCGCACCTTCTCCGCGTACTTCTCGCCGAAGAGCGCCATCGCGCCCGACTGCATCGCGTCTTCCAACGCGAGTTCTTCGGTCGCCACCGGCTCGTTGCGCAGGATGTGATAGTTCACCAGCCGCTCGACCTCGGCGATCTCCTCGCGCGTCAGCGGCTGGTAGTGCGTGAAATCGAACCGCAGGTAGTTCGGCGCGACGACCGAGCCCGCCTGCTTGACGTGCGTCCCCAACACCTCGCGCAACGCGGCGTGCATCAGGTGCGTCGCCGTGTGGTTGCGTCGAGTCGCGTCGCGCTTCTCGACATCAACGCGCGCCGAGACCGTGTCGCCGACCTTCAAACTTCCTTTTTCAACTTTGACCTTGTGGGCGATCAACCCCTGCGCGGGCGAATAAGTATCCTCGACGACGGCGTATGCGCCCTCGCCGATGAAGACTCCAACGTCCCCGACCTGCCCGCCCGACTCGGCGTAGAACGGCGTGTGATTCAACACGACTTCGCCTTCGTCGCCTTCGTTTAATGAACGAACTTCATCATCGCCTTTGATCAAAGAGACGATCTGCGAGTTCTCAACTGTTGTCGTCTCGTAGCCTTTGAATTGTGACTTGCCGCCGCGCTCGGCGACGCGCGCGTAAATCTCATTCGTCTTCTTCGCCGCCTCCGCGCCACCTCGCCCGACGCCCGCCTGCTGAAGCTCTTTGAGCGCGACGTCGAAGCGCGCGTTGAACTCGTCCTCTTCAATCGCGTGTCCGCGCTCTTCGAGGCTGACGCGGATGAGATCGCGCGGCGTGCCGAAGGTGTCGTAGAGGTGCGCGAGTTCTTTGTAATCGGGAAGCGTGCCTTTAGATGTGGCTGAGAAGAGCGCGTCTAGTTTCTGCAACCCGACCGTCATCGTTGCGCCGAAGCGTTCTTCCTCGAAGCGCACCATCTTCTCGATGAACCCGCGCTGCGCTTCGAGTTCGGGGTAAGCTTCGCTCATCTGGTCGCAGACGAAGTTCGTGACCTCGTTGAAGAACAAGCCGTCGAAGCCGAGCGTGTGGCGTCCGTGATAGATGGCGCGGCGCATGATCTTCCTCAGAACATAGTTGCGCCCTTCGTTGCCGGGCAGTATCCCGTCGGCGATGGAGAAGGCTGTGGCGCGCGCGTGGTCTGCGACGACGCGCATGGCGAAGCCTTCCTGCGTGTCGGCGTCGTAGTCGCGCCCCGCTAGTTTCGCGGTGAAGAGGACGATGTCTTTGAGCAGATCGGTCTCGTAGTTCGTCTTCACGCCTTGCAGGACGACTGTGAGGCGTTCGAGCCCCGCGCCCGTATCAACCGAAGGCGCGGGCAGCGGTTCGAGTTTGTACTCAAGGCAAATGTCTCTTCCTTGTTCGTCCCTTTCTTGCTTAGTGCAGACGCGGTTGTACTGCATGAAGACGAGATTCCAAATCTCCATCGTCGTGTCGCCCTCGCCGTTGACGAGATCGACGCGGTTGAACGCGGGGTCTTCGGGGTGCTCGCCGAGGTAGTAGTTGATCTCGGAGTTGGGACCGCAGGGTCCCGTCTCAGCCATCTGCCAGAAGTTGTCTTTGCGACCGAAGCGCAGGATGCGCTCGGGCTTCGCGCCGACCTCGATCCATAGACGTTCAGCCTCTTCGTCAGCAGGCACTTCGTCGTCGCCGCCGAAGACCGTGAACCAGAGTCTTTCAGTGTCGAGCTTGAGTTCGTTGACGAGGAAGTCCCACGCGAACTGGATCGCCTCGCGCTTGAAGTAGTCGCCGAACGAGAAGTTGCCGAGCATCTCGAAGAAGGTCTGGTGGCGCGCGGTCTTGCCCACTTCGTCCAGATCGTTGTGCTTGCCTCCGGCGCGGATGCACTTCTGCGACGAGCAGGCGCGCACATAGTC
Organism: Acidobacteriota bacterium; assembly: GCA_032230165.1. Taxonomy (GTDB): domain Bacteria; phylum Acidobacteriota; class Blastocatellia; order Pyrinomonadales; family Pyrinomonadaceae; genus JAIVGV01. The sequence continues at coordinate 2,658 of JAVXVR010000325.1, forward strand.
GCGCTTCTCCAATCCGAGGAAGACATCCTTGAACTGGTTCATCCCGGCGTTGGTGAATAGCAGCGTCGGGTCGTTGGCAGGCAGAAGCGGGCTTGAACGCACTCGCGTGTGCCCGTGTCGCTCGAAATATTTAAGGAAGGTTTCGCGAACTTCGTTGCCGGTCATCGTCATAAGTCACACAGTAAGACTACAAATTTAAGGTCTATCAGAAACCGAAAGTTTAACACGCGGGGCGAAGACGGGCGAAGCGGGCGGGAGACTCGGATGGATGTGCAGGTCAAGTTCCGGTTAGTCATCGAGCGGCTTCCACGCTTCATCCTTTTCGTTGTCTCTGGTGGGCGCGCACACGTGCTCCGACATCTCCTGCTCACAAGCCCCGAATGCGCGGTAATTCTTCTGCGCTTGCCTAAGAGACGGTTTATTCGCGCCGCCTGCAAAATCCGGGTCACGAAATTGCACCGGATCATCTTCCCAGAAGCAGACAGGACAGATTTCCCAGTTACCGCGCTCGCCGATAGTTTTGTAGCCGCAGCAGGCACAGGTGAGCAAACTCATTCCGCTACCTCGCCTTCTTCGTCAAGCCCTGTGGAAGAGAGGGCACGGACTTTGTTGATGATGAGGTCGTAGGAGAAGCCGCGTCGGAGCAGGTGGTCGAAGAGACTTTTGGTCTCCTGCCGCGTCGTGGGGCGACCACGCAGGCGAACGCGCTTCTCTATAGCTTCGTCGATCAGTTTATCTTCGGGCGTCTCGTCGAAAACTTTTTCGAGCGTCGCGGCGGCGAGTTCTTTGTCGATCTTCTTCATTTGCAGATCGCGCGCGAGACGCCCGCGACCGACGGGCTTCTGGCGCACGCGCGCCTGCGCGAACGAGAGCGCGAACTGCTCGTCGTTCAAGTAGCCGTATTCGCCGAGCTTCTTGATCGCGTAGTCGGCAGCCTCTGCGGTCGTCCACTCTTTCTCTAACAGACGCTCGCGCAGCTCGGCGACGGAGCGTGGCTTGGCGGCAAGGAGTTTCACGGCGCGCTGGAGCGTGCGCGCGCGCGATTTCTCCGGATCGACGGCGCGGCGCGGGCGATGATCAATCGGAGGCGGGTGAGTCCGCGTCGTCTTCGTCGAGCGGCGCGTCGGAGAGGGCGCGGACTTTGTTGATGATGAGGTCGAAGGGGAAGCCGCGACGCAGGAGGTGATCGAAGAGACTCTTGGT
>JAVXVR010000090.1:0-8656 GCA_032230165.1 Acidobacteriota bacterium
GGATCGTGTCTTCGAGTTTGACGTACTTGCCTTCGAGTCCGGTGAACTGCGCCGCGACGAAGAAGGGCTGCGAGAAGAAACGCTGCACCTTGCGCGCGCGCGAGACGACGAGCCTGTCCTCTTCCGACAACTCATCGAGTCCGAGGATGGCGATGATGTCCTGCAACTCCTTGTAGCGCTGCAAAACCTTCTTCACGTCCTGCGCCGTCTGGTAGTGCTCTTCGCCGATGATGCGCGGGTCGAGCAGGCGCGAGCTAGAGGCGAGCGGATCGACCGCCGGATAAATACCAAGCTCGGCGATCTGTCGCGAGAGCGCGGTGACGGCGTCGAGGTGCGCGAAGGTCGTCGCCGGGGCGGGGTCTGTGTAGTCGTCCGCCGGAACATAGACGGCTTGGATCGAAGTGACCGCGCCCGTCTTCGTCGAGGTGATGCGCTCCTGCATCTCGCCCATCTCGGTGGCGAGGTTCGGCTGGTAGCCGACCGCCGAAGGCATGCGCCCCAGCAGCGCCGAGACTTCCGAACCGGCTTGCGTGAAACGGAAGATGTTATCAATGAAGAGCAGCACGTCCAAGCCTTGATCGCGGAAGTATTCGGCGATGGTTAAGCCAGAGAGTGCGACGCGCAGGCGCGCGCCCGGCGGCTCGGTCATCTGCCCGTAGACGAGCGCGACCTTCGACTTGTCGAGCGAGCCGTTATCGACCTTCGTCATGTCGAACTCGCCCGTCTCGTGGAAGTGCTTGTTGAAGGCGTCGCCGTACTGGATGACGCCCGACTCGACGAACTCCCGCAGCAGATCGTTCCCCTCGCGCGTGCGCTCGCCAACGCCCGCGAAGACGGAGAAGCCGGAGTGTTGTGTGGCGACGTTATTGATCAACTCCTGAATGAGCACGGTCTTGCCGACGCCCGCGCCGCCGAAGAGCCCGATCTTGCCGCCGCGCAGGAAAGGCTGGATGAGATCGACGACCTTGATGCCCGTCTCGAACATCTCTAATTCGGTCGCCTGCTCGTCGAGCGTGGGCGCGTGACGGTGGATCGGGTAGCGCGTCTCTGTGGGCACCGCGCCGAGGTTATCTACCGGCTCGCCGATGACGTTCAGCACACGACCCAACGTGGCGTTGCCGACGGGCATCGTGATGGGGCCACCCGTGTTGAGCGCCTTCATGCCGCGCACGACGCCCTCGGTCGGCTTCATCGACACTGTCCGCACGCGCCCTTCGCCGAGGTGCTGCTCGACCTCGCAGATGATGTCGATCTCTGTCGGCACGTCGAAGCCTTCGGAGACGACGCGCAGCGCCGTGTAGATTGACGGCAGGTGCTTCTCTTCAAACTCCACGTCGATGACGGGTCCGATCACCTGCACGACCTTCCCGTCGTAACCGTCGCCCATGCTCGTGTTCGGCGTAGCCATACTGTTCTCAAACTCCTCTTCGGCGGATGATGAATGGTGAAAAATTCTTGCGGGTACTTAAGATTGGTGAAGATAGCACACGGCGCGCGCCTCTGGCAAAGCGGGTTCGCCGCCGCCCGCGACGGTGTCAGTCTGGCGCGCTGGCGTCGCCACTGCTAGAATGCCGCGCTCGTCACGGAATCCTTGATCCGTCACCCACACGCTCCGGCAAGCGACTAGCCCGCATGGCACTCGCTGATGACGCTGACACCCGGCACACTTTTGGATCACTACGAAATCCGCTCGCCCCTCGGCGAGGGCGGGATGGGCGCGGCTTACGAGGCTGAAGACCTGCGCCTCAGGCGCACGGTGGTCGTCAAAGTCCTCCACCCGGAGGATGACGCGGGGCGCGAGGCTGAGAGACTTCTGCTGGCGGAGGCGCGGCGCGCGGCGGCGGTCAATCACCCCAACGTCGCCACCGTTTACGGAGTGGGTCAAGCGGGCGGGCTCGCCTACATCGTCATGGAGCGCGTCGAGGGCGAGACGCTCGCACGAAGGATCGCGCGCGAGCAAATTGATCTGCGACAGGCGCTCGACATCGCCACAGCCTCCGCCGAAGCCCTCGCCGCCGCGCACGCGCGCGCGGTCGTCCACTGCGACATCAAAAGCTCGAACATCATGCTCGCGCCGGACGCGTCGGTGAAGGTGCTGGACTTCGGACTGGCGCGACTGGCGCGGCAGACTGAGCGCGCGCCAGAAGGCGCAACCGAAGTTGTCTCCGTCTCATCGCCGCCGGTCGGCGCGCGGCAGAGTTCTCCTCAACCGAACGGCGCAGGCACACACGGCGGCACGTTCCATTACATGTCGCCCGAACAGTTGCGTGGTGAGCCGCTCGACGCGCGCACAGACATCTTCTCTTTAGGCGTCGTGCTCTATGAGATGGTGACGGGGCGCAAGCCTTTCGCGGGCGCGAGCCGCGCAGACTCGCTCCGCTCGACGCTCGGCGAAGAGCCGCCGCCGCTCGGCGCGTACCGCGACGACGTGCCGCTGGAACTCGAAGCCATCGTGCGGCGCGCGCTCGCCAAAGATCGCGAGGAGCGGTATCAGACCGCGCGCGAGATGTGCGAAGACCTCCGGCGTCTGAGAGCGCGGCTCGATCCGTTTGAAGTTCGCGGAGCAGCTTTCGACGGGCACGCGGCGGAAGCAACTCCGTTGGCTTCCTCCGGTGCGGCACGTTCGGCTTGGCGACGCATCGGTCGCGCCGTGTCCATCGTCTCGGGGCAAAAACTTCAGTCGCAGTCGCAGGTCTCGCTCACGGACGTGGCGTTTCGCGGGCTGCTCCCGTTTCAGGAAGCCGACCGAGAGCGCTTCTACGGGCGCGAGACGGAGACGCTTGCGTTGCTGCGCACGGTCGCACGGCACGACTTCCGCTTCGGCGTGCTCTTCGGCGAGTCGGGTTGCGGCAAGACCTCTCTCTTGAAAGCCGGGCTCGTGCCGAAGCTCTGGGAAGAGGGCTTCGTGCCTATCTACTGCCGCTCGTACACAGACCCGCTCGCCGCGCTCCTCTTGGAGTGCCGTAAGCGTAGTCATCTCGAAATCGGCGAGGGCGAACCACCGCTCGATTACCTGCGGCGCGCGGCGTCGGAACTCGATGGCACGCTCGTCGTCATCTGCGATCAGTTCGAGGAGTTCTTCATCAACTTCCGCGCCGCAGCGGAGCGCGAGCCGTTCGTCTCTTTCGTCGCCGCGTGCTACCGGGACGCGAGTCTGCCCGTCAAATTCCTCCTCTCGATCCGCGGCGACTTCCTGCACCTCATCAGCACAGAGTTCGAGGGGCGCATCCCCGACCCGCTCACAAGCGCGCGGCTTTCGCGCCTGCGCAACTTCGACGAGGAGGCGGCAGCCGCCGTCATCGAAAGGTGCGCGCGCGCGGCGCGACTCCCGTTCGAGGAGGGCTTGAGCCGTCGCGTGGCGCGCGATCTCTCGGAGGGCGGCGCGGTGCTGCCTTCGGAGTTGCAGATCGTCGGTGAGCGTTTGCAGAGCCGCCGGATTTTCACGGTTCAAGACTACCGGCGCGCGGGCGGCAGAGAGCAACTCGTGCATCAGTTTTTGGAAGACGTGATCGCGTCGTCGGGCGAGCGCGAGTCGGCGCAGCTCGTCCTGCGCAGCCTCATCTCCGAAGAGAACACGCGACTGACGCTCGCCACCCCGGAGATCGCGCGCCGCACGCAGCGCAGCCGCGCGTCGGTCGAGCGCACGCTCAAGCTCTTCGTCGCCGCGCGCTTGTTGCGAGAGATACAGGACGAAGAGCCGTGGCGCTACGAACTCGTGCACGAGTACCTCGTCGAGAAGATCAACCGCGTGACGGGGCGCGTGATGGACGCGACGCAGCGCGCCAACCGTTTGCTTCGTCAGTACCTCTCGGACTACGCGGCGGATGCGCACGCGCGCATCCCGCTCGGCAAGCTCCTCTTCATACGCCGCTACGCCGACACGGGGCAGACCGAGCGCGGGCGCGAGCTGTTCAGAAAGAGTTTGCGCCGGGGGCTTCTGCGCGCGTGCGTGCTTGCGCTCGTGCTCGTCATCTCGACGACACTCGCCGCGGCGGCTCTCTCGGTGACGGACGAGTGGGACGGCGCGCGCCTGAGCGACGGGCACACGGCAGCCGCGCGGCAGGTCGCTTTCTCGCCGGACGGTCGGCGGCTCATCTCGGTCGGCGAGGACGCGCACGTCATCGTCTGGGACTTCGCGAGTCGCAAAAGGCTCGCCACTCTTACCGACCACGTGGGGGCGGTGACGACCGTCGCCTATTCGTCCGACGGCAAGTGGTTCGCGACGGGCGGCGCGGATAAGACGGCGATCGTGTGGGACGCCGCGACGTTCGCGAAGGTGGCGACGTTGCGCGGCGAGCATAGGGACGCGGTCAGAGCCGCCGCCTTCACGCCGGATGGAAAGTATCTCGCGACGACTTCGTGCGACCCGGACGCGCGCACGGTGCTCTGGAGCGTGGGGCGTTGGGAGAAGGTGCGCGAGCTAGCATTCGGCGTCTGTTGGGGCACGCTGCCGTTCACGCCGGACAGCCGCTATGTCGTCGATCACTTGATGGGCATGTGGGATTTGGAGACGGGTCGCAACGTCGCTCCGCCCAGCCCGGACTGGGAAGGGAACTGGGTCTCCGTCTCGCCCGACGGCACGCTCGCCGTGGCTGCGACGCCCGGCGGCAACGTGCGCTTCTTCGACCTCAAGCGGCGGAAACAACTCGACAACCCGCACGTCCACCGCGACCACGGTCGCGCCGTCGCCTTCTCGCCCGACGGTCGCTACGTCGCCACCGGCGCGGAGAAGATCGTGCTGTGGGATGCTAAGACGCGCGAGCAGATCACGCCCCTCGAATACCCGTCTAGCGTCTGGAACCTCGCCTTCTCGCCCGACGGTCGCTACCTCGTCTCCACGCACGGCGACGGCGCGATCCTCGTCTGGAACGTAAACACGCGTGAGCGCGTCGCCAACTTCAACGAGCACGTCGCGGCGGTCGAGTCGGTCGCCTTCTCGCGGGACGGTCGGCGCGTCGCCTCGGCGAGCGCAGATGGCTCGGTCATCGTCTGGGACGCCGCGAGCGGGCGCAAGGAGAACGTGTTCCCCGACTATAAGAACAGCGTGAACGCCGTCGCCTTCTCGCCCGACGGCGTTTGGCTCGCCACGGGTGATCAGGACGCGGACATACGCCTCCTCGACCTCGCGCGCGGCACGTCGCAGAAGATCGGCGACGGCAACTACTGCGCGGCGATCTCGCCGGACGAGCGTTGGGTGGCGAGTTCCACGAGCGTGATCGACCTCGCCACGGGGCACGCCCTTGGCTACACGCAACTGAATCCCGAAGCGAACGCGGGTTGCTACGGGGTGGATTTTTCGCCGGACGGTCACCTGTTGGCGTGCGCGTCGTCGGATTGGGAGCGGCTCTTAGTGTGGGACGCCGAGAGCTGGCGACTGCTCGGTGACGTGCGTGCGGGCGGCACGAACTTCAAGAGCGTCCGCTTCTCGCCCGACGGACGGCTTCTCGTGACGGGCGACGTGCAGGGCGCGGTGCGCCTCTGGGAAGCGTCGCCGCTTCGCGAGATAGCACTCATCGGTCGCCACGCGGCGCGCGTCAACGCGGTCGCCTTCTCTTCGGACGGGCGCGAGGTTGCGTCCGCCTCAGACGATCAGACGGTTGCACTGTGGGACGTAAGCAGCCGCCGCCTCGTCGCGCACGTCGGCACGCATACCGCGCCCATCCGTTCGGTCGCCTTCTCGCCCGACGGGAAAAGGATCGTGACGGGCGGCGAGGACAAGTCCGTCCGCATCTATACGCGGCGGCGCACGCTCTGGGGTTATAGCCTCGATTGAGAGTTTAGTTAGAGCGTCGTAAGCTCGACGCTTCCCGAAGGTTTAACGCCACACGCGGCGGTCGGTTCGCAGTATGAAAAACAGCGCGGCACACATCCAGAATCTCGCCGAGACCTTCGCCGCCCTGCTCGAACGCGAGCAAAGGGCGTGCGACGAGATGATCTCCGCGCTCGCCGACGCGATCAAAACGCTTCAGGGCGAGACGAATGATCGCCGCCTGCAACACCTCGGCGCGCAGCTCAAACAACTGCGCGAGCGGCTCGATCTGCTCGCCGAGATAGCGCGCCGCGACTTCCTCACAAAGATCGTCAGCGACGCCGAGGAGCTGAGACACGCGGGAACGGGTGCGCGCGCCGCCACGGTCTTTGCGGCGCTGCTCGAACTGCGCGCGCCCGCGCTCACGCCCTTCTGCGAGACGCTGCTCGAACACGTCGTCGAGGCGACGGGCGCGGAGCGCGGCTTCGTCCTCGCCTATCTGCCGGAGTCCACCGAAGCCGACATCCTCGCCGCGCGCAACTTCCGCACGACGAACCTCTCGCTCGAAGAGTACGACTTCAGCCGCACGCTGCTCGGCGAAGTCTTCGCGCGCGGCGCGTCGCTCGTCGTCGAAGACGCCCTGAGCGATCCGTCCTTCGCCGCAGAGGCGAGCGTGCGCAGGCTCGAACTCAAATCCGTTCTGGCGGCTCCGCTCATGCAGGACGCGCGCTCTCTGGGCGCGCTCTACCTTGAGAACAACTCCGCGCCGTGTGCCTTCGGCGACGAAGAGCGGCGACTTCTGGAACAGGTCGCGCGCTTCGCCGTCTTCTACCTCCGGCACGCGCGCCTGCTGCCCGCCGTCTTCAGCCGCGAGAGCCGCGTCTTCTTCGACGCGAGCAAAGCCGCCGAGGGACTCGTCGGCGAAGACCCTAAGATCATTGCGCTGCACGAGGTGATTAGCCGCGTCGCAGACTCGCCCGCAACTGTGCTCATCGGTGGCGAGTCGGGGACGGGCAAGGAGTTGGTCGCGCGCGCTCTCCACTACCAGAGCGCGCGAAGCAATCGTCCCTTCGTCGCGATCAACTGCGCGGCGATTCCCGAAAACCTTTTGGAGTCGGAGTTGTTCGGGCACGAGAAGGGATCGTTTACGGGCGCGACGGAGCGCAAAATCGGGCTCGTCGAACAGGCGGCGGGCGGCACGCTCTTCCTCGACGAGGTGAGCGAGCTGGCTTACCAGCTTCAAGCCAAGCTGCTGCGCTTCCTACAGTCCGGCGAGTTCCACCGCGTCGGCGCGCGCGCGGGCGAGCGCGTGGACGTGCGCGTCGTGGCGGCGACGGGTAAGGACTTGCGCGCGCTCTCTGCGGCGGGGAAGTTTCAGGAGGCGCTCTACTATCGTCTCAACGTCATCCCGCTCTCGCTCCCGCCTTTGCGTGAGCGCGCACGGGACATCCCGCTGCTCGTCGAGCACTTCGTCGAAAAATTCTCCGCCGCTTACGGAAGGAGCGTGCGGGTCGAGCCTGAAGTGCTGTTCGTTTTGGAAGAGTATCCGTTCCCCGGCAACGTGCGCGAGTTGGAGAATCTGATCCACCGTCTCGTCGCACTCAGTACGGACGGACAGATCCGCGTCGGCGACCTGCCCGCCGAGGTGCTCAACCTCACGCCGCGCCGCGTCAGTCTCGCCAAAGACCCGCTCTACAAAATCTTGAGCACCGCGCCCGCCGACCTCGAAGAGCTGCGCCGCCGCCGCGAAGAGATCAGGCGCGTGCTCGCCGAGCAGGAGCGCGCACTCGCCGAGCGCGCGATTGAAGAGGCGGGCGGCAACCTCACCGAAGCCGCCAGCCGCATGAAGGTGCACCGCGTCACGCTGCACAAGATGTTAAGAAAGAGCGAGCGCCCCGACGACTGAAGCCTACGCGGCTACACCATCCCCTCATACTTCACACACTTCTTCACGCCAGAACTTACCTAAGTCACTGACGCGACACGCCGAAGTCTGTATGCCGTGAAGTCTGCGGCGTGTAGCGCCGACGACTACACTCTCAAACGAGACACCGACCACAACGCCGCTGCTCAAGTGACCACCAGACAAGTGTATACGCATCTTCGCGACGCCGCCTGACGGCGCGGCACGTGCGTTGATTGATGCTAAGGGCAAGGAAAGAGTGGTCAATAGCTTCTTACCTTGGCGCGCGCCATTTCAACGCTCGCGTCTGAGAAATCTTCATCCGAGCCCGGAAGGAAACCCCCAATGAAACTCGCCCCCAGAGCCCTCTTCTTCGTCGCGTCTCTCCTCGTCGCCCTCATCGGCATCGTCTCATTCGTCAACACGCCCACGGGCTTTGCCGCGCTCTCCTGGAGCACGAAAGCTTCCATGCCCACCGCGCGGGGATCACTCGGTGTCGGAGTCGTCGCCGGTAAGCTGTACGCCGTAGGGGGATTCAATAATGGCAGCGGGGCGCTGACGACGGTCGAGTCCTATGATCCAGTTGCCGATACGTGGTCGACCGTTGCCCCGATGTCGACGCCCCGGAACGCTACCGCCGTTGGAGTAGTCAACGGTTTGCTCTATGCGGTGGGCGGGGACACGGACGCGGGGGGCAGCGGGTATCTTGCCAGCATGGAGGCATACGATCCGGTGTCCAACACGTGGTCACCGAGAGCACCAATGCCTACTCCGCGGGATGCGCTGAGTGTAGGAGTAGTCAACGGCAAACTGTACGCCCTGGGAGGCCAGTCTCCGAACCGCGTATTTCACTCCACGGTCGAGGCTTATGATCCAGTCACTAACAGTTGGATCAGCCGGGCTCCCATGCCGACGGCGCGTTTTTTCTTTGGCGTGGGAGTAGTCAACAATATTCTCTATGTCGTGGGGGGCCACAGCGGCAGCGGCTTTCTCTCGACGGTCGA
>JAVXVR010000350.1:0-3128 GCA_032230165.1 Acidobacteriota bacterium
AGCGCCGATGATCGCGACATCATAGTCGGCCTGCGCGGGGGCGCTGTTGCCGTTCGCGGCGTGCAGTTCGTGCGCGATATGGATCGCGACGGCCGCGCCTTCGTTAGCGGCGTTCTTGATGAGCGGCGTGCCCGACACGTCGCCGACGATATAGCAGCCCGCGACGTCCGTCATGAATCGTGCGTCGCGCGAAGGTACTTTGCGCTTCGGGATTTTCTTCGTCGTGTTGACGACGATGCACGCCTTCGGGTTGACGGGGCACTCGACCTGGCACGACGTATCCTCGACGCACTGCTCGCGCGCAATCGGTGTGGCGAAGCCATTGACGATGGCGAGCACGTCGTGCGGGCAGGCGTCAACACAGGCGTGGCAGCCAATGCAACGCTCCGTGATGATGACGGGGTGTGGGTAGGCTGGACCTTCCGGGTCGTACTTCTCGCGCAGCTCATCGGAGAGCTGCGCGCGCTCGTGCATCTCTTCGTGCTTAGCGGGTGGCGGCTCTTCGAGGAGGCGTCTGGCACGCGCAGCATCGCGCAGCATGAAGCCGACGCCCCACGCCGAGAGGAAGAGGCTCGTCCCCGCCCAGCCGTACCATGGGAGCCCTCCGAGCACGCTCTTACCAGCGGACTCTTCCGCGCTCAGCAAATTGATCGCCAGGAGCAGAGCGAGCAACGCAAGGATGATCAGTAGCTGCGACTTTTTCATGCTTCAAAGTTTCGACATCAACGCGCGCCCGAACTCGCGAGCAGCGACGCCCCCCAACGCCGCGTGTCGCCGACGTGCTGCACGTGACACGAAGTGCAGTTGGGGGCGCTGGCAGGGATGACGACGCGCCCTGTCTGCTGATCGGTCAGACCATCGTGACAGGCGGCACAGGTCGTGCGCGGAGTCGCGCGGTCGAGCGACGCGCCGAGCGACTTGTGACAGCTCGAACACGTTAGCTCGCCAGCCGCGTTGCTCTTGAGACCTGCGACAGCGCGCACGCGATGCAGGTGCAGCGCGTGGAACTGTAGGCTGCGACGCGCGTCTTCGTCCGTCGCCTTCCAAGTCGTCAGAAGCGACTTCAGCTCGTCGGGCTTTTGCTTCCACTCCGCGTCGCTCAAGCCCTTCCACTCCCAGTGACCGTTAACTACAGGGTAGCCGAACGTCCCGCCGTGCGGCGTGGAGACGCGGCGACCGTTGTAGGTTTTGTGATTCGCGTCGTTGTGGCATCCGGCGCAGGTGTCTTCGCACGTAACATTGGGTTGGAAGTCTGCGCTGATGGAGGCGACCGCCGGGCGGAAGTCTCTGCCGCGATGCTCGGCGTGACACGTCGCGCAGCCGACGCCAGCAAGAGTGTGCGCGTCAGTCGTCGAAGCATGAAACGCTTCGGTCTGGTGACACGCCGTGCAACTCGCGTCCATTGAGCGCGCGGGCGTGTGACAGGTCGTGCAAGAGTTTGCGTTCACACGCTGGGCGATTGAAGGCGCGATGGCGAAAAAGTTGCGCGCGTGCGCGTCTGAGAGCGGCGCGGGCGAGAAGGCTGACGAGTAGGCGAACGCCGCGACTGCGGTGAGCGCGCCGACGATGGCGAGCGCCCACGTGAAGATGGCGAACGGGTAAGGTGAGAGAAGATCGCGCGTCGGCGTCCAGTTGTGTCGCGTCTTGCCGAGGCGGGGCGGCGCGTGCGGGCGTAGCTGAGAGGGACGCGTCATCTTGCCCGCCTCGCGCTTGCGCTTCTCCCAGAAAACGTCGAGCGCTTCGCGATCAGAAGCGGGGGCGAGCCCGTGCGCCTCCCCGTGCGTCGCGGCGGGTAGTGCGACATCGCCGATGCGAACCGCCGGTTGATACCTCACCCTGACGGCGAGCGAGTTGTCGCCGATGCTGATGAAGAGGAAGAAAGGTCCGATCTGAAGCACGTCGCCATCGGCAAGCGCAGCCTTCTCTTCGACGAGCGTACCGTTGAGCGTCGTCGAATTCGAGGGGCTGAGGTGGAAGACGTAGAAGTGTCCCTCGATCTCGCGGATTCCGGCGTGCAGGCGCGAGACAGTCGGATGGTTAAGATTCACTTCGCAATCGGAGAGTCGCCCGATGGCGAGTCCATCGGCGACGAACGTCAGAGGATCTTGCGAGCGATCCTCGCGCGACACGACGAATGTGCTTGGGCGATCAGTCATCTTGCTGACAGAGAGATGCGGCGCGGTGAATCAACGCGCGGCGAAAAAGACGACCTGGACGATATGTGCGAGCATCAGCATCAACATCAGAGAGGTCGCGACGACGTGTGGTGCGAGCCAGAGCTTGAGCAGTTGGTGCAGGTAGATGAGCGCATCAACGCGCCTGAGCGTGACGGTCGCGTCGAGCGCGTCGAAGAGCAGGCGGCGCGACTCCGCGACCTGGAGCACCACCGCGTCGCGCTCGATCTCGTTGCGCGCCTCGGCTTGCAGAGCCGATAACTCCTCGCGCCGCAGGTATTGTCGCATCAAAAAGCGGAGCGACAAATAATAGCGGCGCACGCGACCGTGAAAGAGCGCGCGCAGCTCCTCGCTGCTATTCTGCCCGACTTCGGCGAGCGTGGCGCGCAGCTCGTCGCGGCGGTTGCGCAGGTCTTCGATCAAGAGCGGCTCGCCCTCGATGCTCGTCAAGATGCGCGGCGCAATGATGTAGGTCGCAATGCCGAAGAGACCTGAGAGGATGACGAGGTCGAACGAGAGCATGAGCAGTGTTGTGAGCAGCCCGCCCGTGTTGCGCCCACCGTGCAGGAGCAGGAGGATGCCCGCGAGCAGCCCCGCATAGACATGCACGAGCAGCCAGTAGCGCAGCGCGCCCCTGCGCCGCCGATAGACTTGCTTGCGCGCCGGATAAGTCATGACGATGGCGATGCCGACGAGACCGACGAGACCCGTGATCCAACGCACGCTGAGCCACGAGCCGCCGATGCGACCATCTAGTCCGAAGCGTCTGAGCAACCAGACGACGGCGAAGGTGGCGGCTAAGGTTGCGACGATGCCGACGCCGTGCCAGAGGCGCGCGAGCGTGTCGCGCTTATGTATGTTGCGACCGATGGCGTGGGTCTGATCGCGGAAGACGAGACCGATGCGCTCGCCGACCTCTGCGAAATACTCGCGCGGGTTGACGCGCACGAGCGC
>JAVXVR010000362.1:0-5858 GCA_032230165.1 Acidobacteriota bacterium
GACATGCGACATCAGCGCCCGCTTCGGCTAACGCGACGCTGAGCGCCGCGCCGAGTCCAGCCGATGCGCCGGTGACGAGAGCCTTCTTGCCATCTAATTTGAAGGCGTCGAGGATCAAGCGTCCGCCTCCTGCTCAACTTGCGCGGGCGTGAAATGCGGCGCGAGCAGATGAATAAAGAGGAGCGCGACGAGATAAGCCGACCCCGCGATGATGAAGATGGGCAGGTAGCTACCCGTCCATTGGAGCACATAGCCGACGACCTTGGCGATCAGCATGCCGCCGACCGCGCCCGCCATGCCGCCGATACCGACCACCGAACCGACGGCGCGGCGCGGAAACATGTCGGATGTCATCGTAAAGACATTGGCAGACCAACCTTGATGCGCCGCCGCCGCCAGCCCAATCAGCACGACAGCCACCCACATGCTGGAAATTTGAGAGACCAGCACAATCGGCACGACGCACAAAGCGCAGACCAGCATCGCCGTTTTACGCGCGCGGCTCACCGGCAAGCCTCGTTTGATCAGCGACGAAGAGAGCCAGCCGCCGCCGATGCTGCCAACGTCCGCCATCATGTAGATCACGACCAGAGGCAAGCCGCTCGTGAGACTGTTGAGCGGCAGCTTGAACTGGTCGTGCAGAAAGCCGGGAATCCAGAATAGGTAGAACCACCAGATCGGATCGGTCATGAACTTGGCGATGATGAAAGCCCACGTCTGGCGATGTGGGATCAAACTCAGCCACGGAATTTTAGTCTCCCGCTCAGGCGGGTCGCTGTTGATGTAGTCCAGCTCCGCTCTCGTCACACGCGGATGCTCGTGCGGCTTGCGATAGAGAGCAATCCACGCGACGAGCCAGACGAATCCGGTCGCGCCCGTCGCGATGAAAGCCATGCGCCAGCCGTAGCGACCGACGATCCACGGCACCGTCAGAGGCGTCACAATCGCGCCGACGTTCGTGCCCGCGTTGAAGATGCCTGTGGCGAGCGCGCGCTCGCGTTTAGGAAACCACTCGGCGACGGTCTTCACAGACGCCGGAAAGTTCCCGGCTTCGCCGATCCCTAAACCGAAACGCGCGATGCTGAAGGTCGTGACCGAACGCGCCAGCGAATGCGCCATCGCTGCCAGACTCCAGAAGACAACAGCGAGGGAAAAGCCGCGACGCGTGCCGAGCCGATCCATCAAACGCCCCATGAAGATGAAGCCCACGGCGTAAGCCAACTGGAACCAGAAGACGACGTTGCTGTAAGCAATCTCGTCCCAACCCAGTCCGTCTTTACCCATTAGCGTCGGCTTGAGGATGCCGATCACTTGACGATCCATGTAGTTGATCGTCGCCGCGAAGAAGAGCAGCGCGCAGATCGTCCAACGATAACGCCCGATGCGCGTGGGCGGGGCTTCCGCACTGGCGGCGATGGCAGCGCCCACCGCGCTCCCACCACCCCACTGATGCGGCGCGACATCGCTCAGAGACTTCGGCAGAGCCGACGCTTTCTCTATCTGCGCAATCTCTTCCTTCATTACTCGCGCTCTTTTTCCTGTTCGTTACTTACGGCTCGCCTCAAGACCGCTGCCGCCCTGATCGAAACCGGGCTGCACGGTAACGACGCCGAACTGACGATCTTCGACCTCACGATGCGCAGCCATCAACCAGACGAAGTTGATCGAGTGACCGGGGACGGAGACGTTCGGGTGAAAGCCTTTGGGCATAATCACGGCATCGCCGTCGCGCACCACCCCGACGAACTCAGGCTCTTCGGGGTTTGTGTAAACGAACTGCACGCCGAAGGCGGGCGCGGGCATGTCGTAATAGACGTACAGCTCTTCGAGCATGGTGGCGTGCTCGTGCGGGGGCCACGAAGTCCAGTGACCCGGCTCCGAGGTGGTGAAGCCCGCGAGAATGCGTCCCGCCCCGACGTTCTTGCCGAGCGTGATATTGACGGTGCGCGTGTTCGACGCGCCGCCTGTGCGAAACTTAAGCGAGCTGTCTTTCTCCACATCAGCGTAGCGCACGACCTGAAGCGGGTACTTCTTCTCGACCTCCGCCGAACACTCGACGAGATCAACTGCGCTCTCGGTTGTGACTTCCACATCACTGTCGCGCGGGATGTAGATCGAGTCGTAGCGATCAATCTTGTGTGTCTCGTCATCCGCCTTGATCGTGCATTCGCCGGACAGGCAGATCAGTCCCGTCTCAAGCTCTCCCGTGCCGAAGGCAGCGCGCGGCGTTTCCTTATCAAGAATGATGCGACCATAGACCAGATGCTTCATCGAGCTGTTCTGCGGCGTGATCGAGATGTGCCGCCCCTTACGCTCGTTCGTGCGGCGAAAGATCATGCGCTCAGATGTCTCTTGCATTTGCGTGCTCATGTGTCTCCCTTTCCTTTGTTATGAATGCCTCAACGCTGCTTGTGCTCGTCGAGCCACAGCAGGTCTTCGAGCAGATAGTAGTCGCCATAAATCAACATCGTGTCGCCGGGTCTCGTGCTTGAGCCGTGACGCAGGACGCCCGGCGGCATCTTGTCTCCGGCGGCGACGGGCGACAGATACTTGTCAATGAGCGACTGCGTGATGCGTTCGCCCTCGCGCCGGTAAGTGTCGGCGCGCGCCTTGTCCGGTGTCACTTCCGACAGGCGAAACAGCCCGCCCGCGATGAGCGCGGCGGCTGACGTGTCGCGGTTACGGAAATGCACGCCCTCGTCCGCGAAGTCGTACCACGGCACGCCATCTTCGGGCAGGTGATCTAAGACGAAGCCCGCGATCTTCTCGGCGGTCGTGAGCAGCCGCGCATCTTTCGTTTCATTGTAAGCGACGGTGAACCCATAAAGCGCCCACGCCGTGCCGCGCGCCCACGAGGTGTCGGCGGCGAAGCCCTGATGCGTGTGCGTGAAAACCTTTTCGCCGGGACGCGCCTGATTCGGAAACGAGAGGTCATCAGCGCCTGCGGAGTGGAACACCTGCCGGTTGTCGCCGGGATTGTAATGCACCGACTGAATGACAGAGCCGTCGGGGCGAATCAGCCAGTCAGATGTTTTGAGCGCGTGTTTCAATCCAAGCTCTTTCCACTGCGGATCACCCGTCTCGCGCGTAGCCCACCACCAGATTTGGAGATTCATCATCGTGTCGATGATCGTGTCGTCGCCGTTCACATTCCACGCCGCGATGAGTCCGGTCGTCGGGTTGTAGAGCTGCTTCAAACGTTCAGCCGCGCGCAAAGCCCCTTCGCGATACTTCGCATCCTTCGTCTGACGATAGGCAAACACGGACGTGTAGAAATTGAGAAACCCGACATCGTGATTCTCCGTCATCTCTTTGCCGAGAAAGCGCGCGTTCCACAATTCAGCCCAGCGACGAAAACGCTCTTCACCTGTCTTCGCATAAAGCTGCCACAACTCGCCCGTCCAGAAGTTGCCCGTCCAGAAAAACCCTTTCTGAGTTTTCCACTCGCCCGTTTGATTGTCGCCTTCGGTAAAGAATCCGAGACCGCTGTTTTTATCAAATTGTTCGGGCGGCGTCTCAGAGATGACGGGTTCCCACTTCCGCGCGGTGCGCTCGGCGGCTTGTCGCACAAGGTCGAGCGCCTCCGCGTAAGTTTTGCTGTGTGCTGGATGAAGCGTGTCGGGCGGCGCTGACTGCGGCGCAGCGCTCACGGAAAGGATTGAGACCTGCGCGGGCTGCGTGAGGCGTCGGCTGGTCTGCTCGACAAGTTCGATGAACCTCTCGCGCGTCGAGATAGGATTCGACGGGGTGGCGAGAGAACCGTTGCGATACCTTTCCGCCGCGCTCGTTGCGCTCATGTTTAGCGACTCGCTACCTTCTTGATCCCATGCGGCGAGCACGTACCAACTTGCCGCGCCGTTCACCAACGCGGGCTGCACGAGCAGGTTCAGTTTGTCGTCCGCGACCGTCTTGCTCTCGCGCCCCGTCGTGATGATCGCGAGACCTAGATTTTGATCCGGCAAGCTTTCCGTCGCGGTCGCGCCGGTCTTGAGCACTTGATGACCCCAGGTCGCGCGCCACAGCGCCGGCGCGTCTGCGGTCGGCGCAGAATTTTTCTCGTCGAGACCATCTTTGCGTGGCAGTCCCGTGACGAGCGTTAAGCCGTCCGCGCCGTCCGCCGTGATGCGATGTTCAAAGCCATGCTTGCCTGCCCATTGCGTGATGCGGCTGGTGAGATTTACTTTGCGCCCTCCGACCGCCCAGCCTTTGTATCTCAGCTCGACGATGGAGCGCACGGGACCATCAGCGACGATGCGCCAAGAGCGTTCATCCACATCCGCCACCTTGACGACTTTGCCGTCAACGAGCGCGGCGACAGAACCGATGCCAATCGCGTCGCCGATCTTGTAGATGTCGCGCCCGAAGGGAGACTCTTCGTGGTAGTCGTATTCGGACGAGCCGAACATTTCTAGATAGAGTCCGGGGCGACGCTTGCCGTAGAGATCAATCGCGTTTCGTTGGTCGAAGTAGATGCGCCAGGCGTTCGTCTCGGACTCCCAGCCTAGCCCCTCGAAACGCGTCGTAAATTTGGCGTGCGCGCGCGCCGGATAGTCGCCGCGGATACGCTGCATCACGCCCGCGTCTCCGTAGGAGATGGTGACGACGCGCGTCTCGTTCGGCTTCAACTCGATCTGGAACGCGATCTCGTCGTACTTACCGTCGCCGTCGGTGTCGTCAGCCTGCGAAGGCAGCTCAATCGTTTGCAGCGTGCGCGCGTCCTCTTCGAGCGTCGAGGCGTCAGAGGTCGTCACGACGCACGCGACCGCCCGGAAGTCCGGCGCGATGCGCCTCAACTCTGCGACGCTGACGACCACGTTCTCGTGCGCGCGCGACTCGCCCGTCGGGTTCGTCACCGCGAGCTTGAGAGTTTTAATGTGCGGCTCAGCCCACGCGACAGACACCGTCGCCGGCACAAAGAGACAGAGCCATAGCAGCTTCCTGAAGTGGCATGCGCCCCAGGTCATTTGCAAAATTTTCATGCGAGAGTTCGAGAGAATCGCTGCCGTTAGTTCGGACACATGGGGCGCGCCCGACCTCCGTTAAAGACGGCAGGAACCACGGTCGCGGCGCGAAGGACTATGCCTGCCCGCGCGCCACTCCCGAGATTCCTGCCGCTCAGGCGAGGTCATCCCTCCCTCGCTTAGAAAGTGAACTTCATGCCGAGCTGTATGCTGCGCGGCGAGCTGGCTGCCGTCAGAGTGCCGAAGGAGGCGTTCGCCAGATTGACATCCATGTCGCGGAAGTTCGTCCGGTTGAAGGCGTTGAAGATGTCCGCCTGAAGTTGCAGCCTCAGCCTCTCGGTCAAGCCAATGCGCTTGCGGAATGAGAAGTCCCACGACTGCGAGCCCGGACCCTCGACTGTACCGACCCCCGCCGTTCCGCGGCGCGTGTCGGGCGCGGCGGCGAATGCGGCACGGTTGACCCACGCGCCCTGGCTACGCTGACCGTTCGACAGGAGGACGGGCCCGCCGAGGTAGTCGGCGCGGCGACTTCCGGTGGAAGTGTTGCCCACGACGGTGAAGTAAGCGCCGGACTGAAATCGCGTGATGCCGCTCAGCTCGTAGCCGCCGAGCACTGCCTTCACAAAGCCGTTCGAGTGCGCGAGCGTCGGCAGAGTGTAGGTGTAGGTGGCGGCGAAGATGTGGCGGCGGTCGAACGTCGCCGGACCGTAGTTGTAATCGCGGTTGAAGGCGTCTTCGGGGTTGTCGTTGAAGCCGCTCGCGTCGGTCAGCACTTTCGACCACGTGTAGCTAAGGGTCGAGCGGAAGCGCCCCGTGCGCTTGGCGGCGAAGAGCTGCATCGCGTGATAGTTCGAGGTCGAGTCCGAGAGGCGCATTCGTATCGCCGAGTAGCCCTTG
>JAVXVR010000371.1:0-5766 GCA_032230165.1 Acidobacteriota bacterium
CCGCGCACCGTCGCGCCGACGCCGCACGTCACGCCGCCGACGATCAGACTGTTGCCCGAAGTGATGGAGTACGACTGATGAGGTGACGGAGTACGACTGATGAGCCTTGGACTCAGCGACGAACAGACCACGCAACCCCGCACGAAAGCGGAGGCGGAAGCGCCCGCGACGCTCGCAGCTTCACAACGGCGCGCCGTGCTACCCGGCGTGCTCAACGGCGTGCGGCTGCTCCTCATCGCGCTCTGGCTCGGCGGCGCGTTCTTCTTCAGTTTCGTTGTCGCCCCGACGGCATTCCGCGTGCTACCGACGCACGAATTGGCGGGCGTGTTGGTGACGCATACGATTGCTTATGTCAACGACTCCGGCTTCGTCATCAGCTTGATCCTGCTTGCCTCGTCGTTCGCCTTGAAAGGCGAATATCTCTCGCGACGCACCAAGCTGCTGGAGATCGCGTCGCTCGGTGTCGTCGGGCTTGCGTGCAACTCCGGTCACTGGATTAGCAGGCAGATGCTCGCTTTGCGCAATGAGATGGGTCGCCCAATTGATCACGTGCCGGCGGACGATCCGCTGCGTATTGCCTTCAACAGTTTGCATGGCTACTCGGTCGGCTTGATGAGCGTCGCAATGTTGGCGGGTGTCGTCGCGTTGTTGCTCATCGGACGACGGAATAGATTAGTGCGCGTGTCGTCCGCCGCGAAGGGCGAAAGCCTTTGACGTTGGCGGGGAAGAATGTCGGCTGCGGGGTGACTTATGAGTTCTGCTGTCTCTGAAAGATTGGAAGGGAAGACTGCTGTGGAAATTATCGAGCGAATTGACGAGTGGCGCGAGAGCTACCAGCGTTGGAAGCGCGTAAACGAGATGCGCGACGACGACGTGGGCGAGCATTACCCGTGGGTCGAGAACAAGCGCGCGCCCTTCAAGCCGATGGGGCGCGCTCTGCCGATGCTCAACCTCGGTCTCATCACCTCGGCGGGCGCATACATAGACGGGACAGAACCCTTCGACACGACCGTCCCCGGCGGCGACGCGACCTATCGCGAAATCCCGACGCTCGTCACGCAAGACGACTTGCGCTTCGCCGCGCGCGGTTACGACCCGGCGGCGGTGAACGCAGACATGAACGCGCAAGTCCCGCTCGCGCGCCTCTTCGAGTTCGAGGGCAACGGCATCATCGGTCAGCTCAATCCGGTCTTCTGGAGTCTGTGCGGCTTCATCCCTTCGGCGGCGCGCTTTGCCTCGCAGACGCTTCCCCATCTCGTCGAGCGCGTCAAGCGTTACAACGTGCAGGCGGTGCTGCTCATCCCCGCGTCGCGTCTGTGCCACCAGACGATGGGCTTGACGGCGCGCGCGCTCGAAGCGGCGAGTGTGCCGACGATGATGCTCTCGGTGGATAGGGACGTGACGGCGCGCGTCAAGCCTCCGCGCGCGGCTTTCTACAAGGGCGAGACGGGGAGCGTCGCCGGGCGACCGAACTTCAGCGAACACCAGCGACGCATCCTCGACGAAGCGCTGCGTCTTTTAGAGCCGATGGATCAAGTCTCGATCTGCAACCTCAACGTCGTGCTGGAAACGTCGGTCGAAGCCGGGCGCGGGGAGAGATAGAAGAGTAAGGATGAAGAATGAAAGCCCCGCGAGGGGCGAAAGATATTAGCCCACGGCGCGAGCCGTGGGTCGCGCGTAGTAATAAAGCCGAGAGCCCCTGAAAGGGGCGAAAGAATTTCAAGCTAAGATTCTTTCGCCCCTTTCAGGGGCTCTCGATGTTTATCTCTATGAACGAAACCCACGGCTCGCGCCGTGGGCTACAAATATGCCGCCCCTTGCAGGGGCTGAAAGACGCGCCGTCGCTGCTCCGCTATTTACGTCCGACGCTTGCGCGTGGTCGGCGTGTCGGACTTGGCGAAGTAGCCCTGACGGTAGGTGAGCTTGAGCTTCTGATCGCGCAAAGCCGGGTTCGCGATGTCGATCTGGAGCTTGCGGAACGTGCCGTCGCGACGCTTGTTCGTCGGCGAGTAGGCGATGAGGTACTGCTCGCGCAGCTCCTGCTGAATCTGCGCGAACGCCTTGCGTAAGTCCTCTTCATTGTGCGGCACGTAGGCGCGACCACCCGTGCGCTCGGCGAGCTTGCGGATCGAGCCTTCGTCCACGCCCTGATAGCTGAAGCTGTCGCCCACGCCGATGACGAAGACGAGCGTGTCGCTCTTGATGGCGCGATCAA
Organism: Acidobacteriota bacterium; assembly: GCA_032230165.1. Classification (GTDB taxonomy): domain Bacteria; phylum Acidobacteriota; class Blastocatellia; order Pyrinomonadales; family Pyrinomonadaceae; genus JAIVGV01. The sequence continues at coordinate 2,216 of JAVXVR010000371.1, forward strand.
CCGCGTCCTGCAATTTCATCTTGCCCGAAGTGTTGTAACCGTCGGTCATCAAAATGATCGCGCGCCGCGTCTGCTCGGACGATTCCGAGAGGACTTCGTCGCACGTCACCCAGATGGCGTCCCAGAGCGCGGTCGAGGCGGCGAGGTCATTGTTCGTGCCCGAGATCGGCGGCGTGCCGACGATGGTGCCATTGCCGATGTAGCCCGCGGGCGGCACGAACTCGACCTTGTCAATCGCGGCGCGCACGCGTTGGGTGTTGCCCGTCAGACCTTGTTCGAGCGTCGTCTCGCCGGTGAAGGAAACGACCGCCACCTCGTCCTTGCGCCCGTGCAGGACTTGATCGACGAACTCGCGCGCCGCCTGCTTCTCCTGCGGCAGCGTGTGCTCCTGCGAGCCGCTCACGTCAATGACGATGGCGAGCGTCAAGGGGAGATCGACCTGCGTCGCGAAGGTGAAAATCTCCTGCGGCACGCCGTCTTCCATGATGTGTACGTCTTCCTTCTTGAGCGTTGTGACGAAGCGCTTGTCCTTGTCGATAGCGGTGAAGAGGACGTTCGTCAGGCTCGTATCGACGGTATAGACCTCGTCGTCGCTGACGGTCGTGTTCTCGTCCACGGGCTTGGGCGAAGGCTTCGACGCGGGCGGCTGCTGCGCGGGGGGATTCTGCTGAGGATTCTGTTGCGGCTGCTGCGCGTGCGAGGGCGCGAGCGCCGCGAGAGACACTAAGCCGAGCGCGAGGAAAAAGACGAACGTGCGAGCAAACCGCCTGAGAGAAAACATCATGTGTTGATAACCTTCCGAACGTGATTAGATGCTGGATGTTGGATGTTGGATGTTGGATGCTAGTTGAAGAAACGGACTAACATCCAGCATCCAGCATCTAACATCTACTCTTTGCTTGCCTTCGTCGCCGTGTAGCCGCGGCGCGTGCGCACCTTGTAGTCGCCGCCGGAGGCGAGCTTGACCTCGATGCGGCGGTAGCTGCCGTCGAAGGGACGTTGCGGCTTGTAGGTCACGACGTACTGCGAGCGCAGCTCGCCCGCGACGCCGCCGAAGGCGCGCTCCAATCCCAGCTTGTCGCCGATGAAGAAAGCCTTGCCGCCCGTCTCGGCGCAGAGCCGGTCGAGTTCCAGATCGTCGTCGCCCTTCGGCGTGCCCATCTGTACGCCGGGCACGACGCCCGAAAGCCCGGCGCGCGTCGAGATGGCGAAGACGGTCGTCTCGGTCGCCTGCGCCATCTCGATGGCGTCCTTCAATCTCGCGCGGCTCGCCGTGTCCGTGCCGTCGGTGATGACGACTACGACGCGCCGCCCCGCCTCGCCGCGCATCTTCTCGTCGCACAAAAGCCAGACGGCGTCCCACAACGCCGTGCCCGATCCGGGCTTCTTGACGCTGTCAACCGCGTTGTCGAGCAGGTCGAGCTTGTCCGTGAAGTCTTGCAGCAAATGCACGTCGTCGTCGAAGGTGGCGAACGCGCCCTTGTCCCTGCGCGCGCGCACGACCGTGTAGAGGAAGTCCTTCGCCGCCTCCTTCTCGAAGGAGAGCTTGCCGGCGGTCGAGCCGGAGATATCTAAGAGCACGGCGACGTGGACGGGCACGCCCGCCTTCTCGTCCGTGAAACTCTCGATACGCTGCGGCTGCTTATCCTCGAAGACCTGGAAGTCCGTGGCGGCGAGACCAGAGACGGGCTTGTCCTTCTTATCGAGCACGGTGATCGGCAGGCGCACGATGCGGATGTTGACCGCGCCTTCACTCGTCTCCTGCGGCGGCGTCGGGCTGGGGCGCGCGCCCGTCGTCGTCGGCTGCGGCTGAGCGTTTTGCGCGACGACCGGCGCGGTTGCCAAAGCCCACGCGGGCACGCCGACCGACGCGAGAATCAAAAAAAGTTTTGAGGCTAATCTCATGATGTTTTCGGGAACTCTCACGGGACGGGTAAGAACTTTTGACGGTCGCAAGCGCGTCACGGTTTTCGATGCCTGCCGCGATGCCGCTCGTTGCCTTCTGACGCACACCGCGCCGGGCGCAAAGTATAGCAACCGCACGGCGCGGTCGCACGGCGCGGAAACTCTTCGTCAAGTCGCGTCGAGCGAGTCGAGCAGGGCGGCGAGGTCGGGCGGGAGCGGGGCGCGGAATTTAACGAACACGCCCGTCTGCGGGTGGCGAAAGCCCAGACGCTCGGCGTGCAGGAACTGCCGCCCGAGTTTCGCGACCGCCGCGCGCAGACGCACATCCGTGATCTGTTTGTCGCGCCCCGCGCCGTACACCTCGTCGCCGACCACAGGGTGCTTGAGCCACGCGAGGTGCACCCTGATCTGGTGCGTGCGACCCGTCTTGATCTGCACGTCGAGCAGGGTGAAGCGCGTGAAGCGCTGGCGCACGCGGTAGAGCGAGAGCGCGGTGCGCCCGCCGCGCACGACCGCCATGCGCGTGCGATGGCGCGGGTCGCGCGCGATAGGTTCTTCGATCCGTCCCTTGTCCTCAAGTGTGACGCCATGCACGAGCGCGACGTAGGACTTGAAGACCTCGCGCGCGCGAAACTGATCCGACAAGCTCTCGTGCGCCTCCGGCGTTTTGGCGACGACGATGAGACCCGATGTGTCGCGGTCGAGACGGTGGACGATGCCGGGGCGGACGGAGTGGGTGTCGGGTGTCGGGTGTCGGGTGTCGGCTGAGCCGTCTTCGATCAGCGTTCCGAAATTCGTGTTCCCAAATCTGTAGGCGAGCGCGTTGGCGAGTGTGCCGGAAGGCGCGCCCGCCGCCGGGTGGACGACGAGACCCGAAGGCTTGTTGACGACGACGACCGCGTCGTCTTCGTAGATGATGTCGAGCGGGATGTCTTCGGGCGCGAAGTTGGAGACGGGCGGCGCGGGCGTTTCAAGCTCCACCGTCTCGCCCGCCTTGAGCTTGTGCGAGGGCTTCGCCGCGCGACCCGCGACGAGCACTTCGCCGTCGTCTATGATCTGCTTGAGGCGCGTGCGGGAAACTAACGCGACGCGCGCGGCGAGATATGCGTCGAGGCGCGCGCCCGCGTCCGCCTCATCAACCATGAACGTGAGCGTCTCGGCTTCCTGTTCTGTGGCGGGAGCGTCTGCAATCTCGTCGGGCGTTGGCTTGTCGGTCATCACGCGCGCGCCGTTTCAGTCGTCGCGGGTTCGCGCGTGACCACCGACGAAGCGCGACGCCAGCGCAGCGCGAGCATGACAAAACTCGCGGCGAAGACGACGAGGCTGATCAGTTGCGAGGTCGAGAGCCCTGTGCGCGTGGTGAGCCCGAAGAGATCGCCGCGCGGATCGTCGCGGAAGAACTCGACCGTGAAGCGCGTCGCGGCGTAGAGCACGCCGTAGCAGAGTATGACTTGCCCATCAAAAATTTTCCGCCGGTGCAGCCTGAGCAGGAAGAGGAAGATGAGGAAGGCTGCGAACGACTCGTAGAGCTGCGTCGGGTGAAGCGCCGTCTCGGTCGGCACGCCGGTGATCTCGTGACCGAGTTCAGAGAAGCGCACGCCCCACGGCAGCGTCGTCGGCTTGCCCCAGCAGCAGCCGGCGGCGAA
>JAVXVR010000372.1:0-5301 GCA_032230165.1 Acidobacteriota bacterium
CTGACCTCTAGCCTCTGCTTTCACTGTGTCCTGCCCGCGAACGAGGCGAGGAGCACGCCGATCTGATCCATGAGGTTCGTTCGCGGCACACGCTCATCCGTGTAGTGATTGACCATCATGGAGAAGACGAGATGCTCGCCTGCGGCGGTCGTGACGTAGCCGGAGACGGACGAGACGTTCGAGAGCGTGCCGGTCTTGGCGCGCAAGTTCCCTGCGGCGGGCGTCCCCTTCATGCGACCGCGCAGCGTGCCGTCCACGCCCGCGATGGGGAGCGCGTCGTAGAAGACCTGCGCGTAGCGGTGGCGGCTCATGTAGGTCAGAAGTTCGACCGTGGACTCCGCCGAGACCAAGTCCTGCCGCGCCAGCCCCGATCCGTCCACGAGCGAGAGGTGTTCAACGTCGCGCACGCCCGCTTCGCGCAGGAACTGCCGCACCACAGCCGAGCCCAACTCTGCGCTCGTCCGTCTGTCGGGCGAGGGCAGAGGCTGTGCAGCCTGCGGCGTCGGCTGTCCGGCTTGTGCCGCCGCCATCGGCGTCTGCGACGGCTGCTTGCCGAGCGTTCGCAGGATCAACTCCGTGTACAAGTTCTGACTCGGCTTCATCGTCTGCGCCGCCACTTCCGAGAAGGGCGGCGACTCTCGCCGCGCGATCTCGACGAGCCGCGTCGCGTCGAACGGCTGCTTCAAAAGCTCGCGCGCGTGTGCGTCGAGCGATTGCGTGCGACCTTTGATCTGCACGCCCTGTCGTTCGAGCGCGGCGCGCAGCATCGAGGCAAACATCAGCGCGGGGCGCGGCGTCGTGATGCTGTCCGTCCAGCCCGTGTCGCCGAGGGGAATCGTTCCAGACACTTCGACGTAACTTTGCCCAAGCGGTCGCTCGACGTTGATCTCGCGCTTCACGCCGCGCGCCGAGGTCTGGACGCGGTTGACGACGGCGAGCGGCGAAGCATTGCGGCTGAGGGTCTGCTCGTCCGTCGCGCCGCCGTAAACGACGGGGAAGCCTGTGAAGGCGGGACCCGCCGTCATGATTGCCGACGCTCCCTCGCTCGCGCCGGGCTTGACGAAGATGTCCACGGCGTTGTCGTTGATCGTCAAAGCGGAGACGGGCGCGCCGTAGTACCACTGTAGATCGTCCCACTCCCAGCCCGCGCCGAGAGGTGAACCCGTGAAGTAGCTCTCGTCGCCGACGAGGTTTCCGTCAACGCGTTTGACGCCTGCGGCGACGAGGCGCGCGGCGAGTTCTTCGATCCCTTTGAAGTAGTCGCTGTTGCCGGCGAAGCGTGTGGCAAACGACGGGTCGCCGCGACCGTAAACGATGAGGTCGCCTTTGACACGCCCCTTCGCGTCCGGCTTCTCGGCGGCGTAGATAGAGGTGACGAAGCGGAAGTCTGGACCGAGACGGTCGAGCGCAGTCGAGACGGTGTAGAGCTTCATGTTCGACGCGGGCGACATCATCTTGCCCGCGTCCTGCTCGAAGACGAGCGCGCCCGTGTCGAGCGAGACGACCTTGATCGAGAAGTGCGCGGGCGCGAGTTCCGGTCGCGCGAGCACGTCCGAGATGCGCGCGCGCAAAACTTCGAGCGTGCGCGGCGCGGGGCCAGTGGGCGCGGGCGTCGTCGTGGGCGCGGGTGTCGGCGTCGCTTGTGCGTCCGGCGTCGCGCGCGGCGCGGGAGTTTGTGCGGCGACCGGCGCGCGCGAAGTTGTCGCGGGCGGCGACGGAGTTTGTGCGGGAGGCGTGGCGCGTCGCTCGCGCTGTTGCGATTGCGCGCGTGCGAATGGCGGCGCGGGCAGTTGCGCCGCGAGCGCGAGCAGCAAGAGGAGGCTAAAAAATCGAGGCGTGGATTTATTCATGTTGATTGCCGGTCGGCGGCTCGGCTCGACGCCGCGTGATACTTAAGCGCTCTGACTGATCGACTTGACGAGTTCCTCTGCGCTCGCCGTCGCCGTGCCGAGCTTGCCGACGACGATCCCCGCGGCGTGGTTGGCGAGCGACGCCGCCTCCGTGAGCGACGCTCCGGCGGCGAGAGCTGCCGCGAGCGTCGCGATGACGGTATCGCCCGCGCCCGTCACGTCGTAAACCTCGCGCGCGGTCGTCTCGACATAGACGGGCGAGCCTTCGCCTTCAAGTATCATCATGCCGCGCTCGCCGCGCGTGATGAGCACGGACTCGCAGGCAAGCCGCGCGCGAATCTCGCGCGCCGCGCGCGCCATCCCCTCGTCCGTGTCGTCCTCGGAGTTCGTCAGCCGCAGCGCCTCGTGGTGGTTCGGCGTCACGAGCGTGGCGGGTCGGTACGCGTCGAAGTTGCGCGGCTTCGGATCGACGAGCGCGGGGATCATCCTCTCGCGCGCGACGCGCAGAATCTCTGTGAGCACGCGCGGCGTGACCACGCCCTTGTCGTAATCGGAGACGACGAGCGCGCTCGCCCCTTCGAGCGACGCCGACAGACGCTCGATCAACTGATCTTCGATCCCCGCCGCGACCGCGCCGCGCCGCTCGCGGTCGGCGCGCACGACGAGTTGATTGTGCGCGATGATGCGCGTCTTGGTCGTCGTCGGGCGCGATGGGTCGGCGACGAGTCGCGCGTCGCAGAGCGCACCGCACGTCTCCGAGAGGTTCGCGCGCAGACGTTCGCCCGCCGCGTCCGCGCCCGTGACGCCGACGAGGCTGCTGTGCGCGCCGAGCGCGGCGAGGTTGGCGACGACGTTCGCCGCGCCGCCGAGCCGGATCGATTCGCGGCGCACGTCCACTACGGGGACGGGCGCTTCCGGCGAGATGCGCGTCACGTCGCCCCAGACGAACTCGTCGAGCATCACGTCGCCGAAGACGACGACGCGGCAATCGCGCATTCGTGCGACGAGTTGCGCCGCGCGTTCCTGCGTTAGCTGATCCATTCGGTTGATTCTGTGCAGACGAAAGGCGGAAGGATTTTACACGAACGCGCGGGATGAAGCGACGCGCAGACCCAGCGACTCGTAGTTATAGATCAATGATTCTGAAAGTTCTCGCCCCGTTACTGAGGCATCCAGATGCTCTGCGCCTGTACGAGTTCCGTCCCGCGCGGCAGCTCGATAGGCGCGGGCGACTTCGTGTAGAAGGCGAGCCCTTTGTAGCTCACGAGGTATTGATACTTGGTCGAGAAGAAGCCGCCGCTCGCGTGGACGACGAGCGGGCTCTCGACGCGCTTGAGGATCGCCAAAAAATTTTCCGCCGTCACGCGCACCACAACGCCGCTCGCCTTCGTCGCGTTCGCAATCACCGCTGCCGCTGCCGCCGCCCCTGCCGCCATAATTGTGAGCCTCCTTCGCGTCGAGTCTTTACGCCCGCTACTTCCAGTGAAATATTTCCGAGATGATCGCCAGCGGTGTGGTGATTGTCTCAAGCCCGCCGACGATGATGCACCACCAAGCCAGCCGGAGCCCGACAAGCTGACCGCGCGATCTCTTAATCCTGCTCCGCGCGCGCCAGCCGATGACGAAGGCGACGAGTGCGCCGACACCGCCGAGCGAGACAAGCGAGAGCGCGAAGCCATAGCCGAGTAGGACTGAGACTTTGATCTGTTCGACGAGCGCGGGCGCGAGCGCGCTCACATCGGCGTCTCTGAAACTGTGCGGGACTTTGTAGCGCACTCCGCCAGCCCTCGCTTGACTCTCACGCACCGCGCGCAGTCGTCCTCACACCCACACATCGTTTGCCGCCGTCCGTTCGCCGCCCGCGTCGCCCGTATTGATCGTGCCTGCGGGCTCGACGAGCATGAGGCTGCACTCGCCCGCGGCATACGGCTTGTGCTCGACGCCGCGCGGGACGACGAACATCTCGCCCGCCCGCAGCGTGACGCTCCCGTCGCGCAAGTCGATCCGCATCTCGCCCGCGAGGACGATGAACACTTCGTCCGTCTCCGCGTGACTGTGCCAGACGAAGTCGCCTTCGAGCTTTGCGAGCTTGAACTCGTAGTCGTTCATGCGCGCCACGACGCGCGGCGAGAAGTGCTCCGAAAATTTCGCGAGCTTCGCTTTCAAATTAATCGGCTCGTAGCTCATTTAAGACCTCCAACTTTTCTCGCGCGCTCGCCGCCAGCACGCGCTCGATTGCCTCGACGACGCGCTCGACGGGGATGCGGCGGATGCACTCTGCGACGCCGAACTCGGCGCAGGTGTAGCCGGGGCACGGCGCGCACAGCATCTCTTCGCGGACGACTTCCGAGGGCGCGTCCGCCCACGGTCGCCAGTGTGCGACGTTCGACGAGCCGAAGACGACGACCGCGGGACAAGAGACCGCCGCAGCGATGTGTGCGATGCCGCTATCGTTGCCGACGAAGATCGTCGCGCGCGCGGCGAGTGCCGTCACTTCCGGCAATGAGAGATCGTCGAAGGCTGCGACCGTCGCGCGCGTCTCGCCTTTGAAGGCGCGCGCAATCTCCGTCTCGTTTTTGCCGACGACCGCGACCGAACCAATCCCGCGCGCGGCGAGGTGTTCGGCGACGCGCGCGAAGTTCGTAACGTTCCAGGTCTTCGAGTCGAAGGCGGCGGCGGGGTGGAAGATGGCGAAGGGTTGCGCGGCGTCGAGACCTGCGGCGCGGAGTCTCGCCATGATGCGCGCGTCGGCTTCTTCTGTAACTGAGAGCCGCGCGCGTGGTCTATCAGTGACGGGGACGCCCGTCCAACCGAGAAGCGCAAGTTGCTGCTCGGCTGAATGAGTCTTCTCGCGCCGCCACAGCTCGGAAGACGGCGGGGCTTGATGGTTGTGCAGCCAACTGTAGCGATAGTCTGCGTAGCCGACGCGGTGCTTTGCGCCCGTCGCGCGCGTGAGAAACGCCGCCGTGCTCCCGCCGTGGAGGTTGTAAGCCACGTCGTAGCGCGCGGCTCTCAACTCGCGCGCGACCCTCAGGCGCGAAAGCTTGCTCGCGCGCTCGACCGTGACGACGCGGTCAATCTCGTCGAGGCTTTCGACGAGCGGCGCGACCCAGTCTTCTAACAATATATCGATCTGCGCGTGCGGCAAAAATCTTCTAAGCGCGCGGAGCGACGGCGTGGCGAGCACCGTGTCGCCGACTGAACGCAGCCGCACGACGAGGACGCGGCGCACGCCCGACCAGTCCCAGCGCGCGGGCGCGAGTGGGCGCGGCGCATCCACGCTGGCGCGCGCCGTCGCGTCGTCGCGCACACTGGCGACGGCGCGCGAAAGCTCGTGCGGCGCGTCGGTCGCGTCAGGCAGCGCTGGGAGCGGGGTCTTCATCCTCGACGGTCGCCTTCTCCGGCAACATCACGATGATCTCGCCCTCGACGGGATAGACGCGGCGGCAAC
>JAVXVR010000417.1:0-6809 GCA_032230165.1 Acidobacteriota bacterium
TTCTCTGCGCCCCCTCTGCGCGCTCTGCGTCTGCGGCGGTGAATGCTTTTCCGCTTCAGCAGTGCACGTGACCGAGCAAATAGTAGGCGAGGATGAAGATGATGACGGTCGAGATGCACCCGCCGCCGAACTTCCAAGCCGCCGCGCCCGCCAACAGCCCGCGTAAAGGTCCCTGCATAGACGAAATTCCCCTTTCCAAGTCGGGTTTCTGAATTTCGGGGGATTGGTCTTGCGGATTCTCCGCCGCACGCCGCGCGACTGTCAATAGTCAGACCTCGCGCGTCTCTAGTGATGCCCCGCCTGCCACGCCTTGATCGCATCCGACGGGTGAAGCAGCATCAAGATGTTCAGCAGCAGACTGTCCCTGATCGTTAAGATCAACGCCAGCTCGACGAGCGCGAACGCGACGAGCGTGCGACGCCAGCCGAGCCTGCGCGCGACGAGAAAGCCGACCGCGCACGCCGCAATGTCGCCGACCGAGTTGATCACCGTGTCGCCCGTGTAGCCGAGTGCGGCGGTTGTCTCGCGGTAGCGGTTGATGACGAAGTTCGTGTTCTCGATGATCTCCCACACGGACTCAAGGGCAACAGCGAGGCAGAGTCGCCAGTGAGCGGCGAGTTTCGGAATAGTGAGAGCCAGCAGCCCGCAGAAGGCGAAGCCGTGCAGGACGTGCGTGAAGCTGTAAGGGTCAAAGAGGTGCTGTGAGGTCTCGGTGCTCCAGGCGTCGCCCGTCCACAAGAGCACGCGACCGCAGGCGCACGTCCACAGGCGACCTTGCCGGTGAAGTTGGAACGCGGTAGCGGCGAGAATCAGTAACGCGATGAGCCACGCGCAGAGCTTACTGTGAGATTTCATCTGCGTGGGTTCATCGCGCGTCTTCGTCGTCTCCCGCGAGGCGTCGGTCGTCGTCAAGCGGCGCGCTCGATGCGGTCTTCCGTCTCGCCCAGCGCAACCCTATCGCGCGCGAAGTATCTGGCGAGCGTCTCACGCCGTGGCTTCGGCGTCGCGAGCGAGACGACTACCATCAAGAGCGCCGAGACGACGACCATCGGGACGACCGGCATGAAGCCGAAGACGGCTGTGCCGCCGGGCGTGCGCGTCAAGGCTTCCCAGCCGCCGAGCGTGGCGCAGACGATGTTGCCGCCCGGCGCGGGTGCGGGCACGTTGTGTTGGAAAACGGCGACGGCGATGACGGCGAACGCCGTCCACAGGGTCGCGGCGAGCGCGCCCCACTTCGTGCTCCCTCGCCAGAAGAGCGCGGCGACGAGCAGCGGCGCGAGCGCGGCGTAGCCGGAGAAGGCGTACTGGATCGCCAGCTCGAAGATGTTTGCGGGCGCGCGCAGCGCGACGACGTAGGCGAAGATCGTGATGATGACGATGAAGACGCGCCCGGTCAGCACCTGCACGCGCTCGCCGAAGCGGCGCTTGCCTCCGTAGAAGGCGAAGATGTCCTCCGTAAACATCGTCGAGAGCGCGAGGATTTGCGAATCGGATGCCATCACCGCCGCCATGATCCCCGCGCCCAAGATTCCGGCGAGCCAGAGCGGAGCGTAGCGGTTGAGCATGATCAAGAGCACATCGTCGCCCGCCGACTCTTCGCGCAGCTTGTCGCGCTGTTCGGGCTGCATCTGTTTGCCCTGTGTGACGAGCGTGCGCCGCGCCTCGATCTTCGTGCGGATTTGCGGCGTGTCCATCGCGCGGTTCGCCACGACGCCGAGGAAGACCGCCGGGAGCCAGACGGCGAGGATGCAGAGCGGGTAGAGCACGACGGTCTTCTTGAACTGGCTCATCTTGCGCGCCGTCAAACAGAAGATCGCGATGTGCGGGAAGGCTATGGACGAGAGCGGGATGAACGTGTAGCTGAAAAAGTAGAGCGGCGAGACGCGCTCGCGCGTCAGCAAGGCAGACGTGACGGGCGAGGCTTGCAGCGCGGCGACTGCGCTCTTAAAGCCGCCCATCGAAGAGCCGATGATGATGACGGCGATCGTGCCGAAGAGCATGAAGAGGATCGTCTGGAACGTGTTGACCCACGAAGTGCCGCGCATCCCGCCAAAAAAAACGTAACCCATCACGACGAGCGCGACAATGGCTCCGCCGAACCAGTAGGGCACGAAGCCGCCGCTGATGGCGTTCAAGGTCGTGCCGCCGCCCATCACGCCGATGATGATGTAGGGCACGAGCAGCGCCGCCTGCACGACGAAGATGACCGAGCCGATGTGCCCGCACTCCCAGCGGTCGCGAAACATCTGCACGGGCGTCATGAAGCCGTAACGCTTGCCCAGCGCCCAGACGCGCGTGCCAATAAACAGCAGCGTGAGCGGGATGATCAAGCCCGACGACGAAGCCATCAATCCGTAGGTCACGATGCCGTTCGAGAAGGCGTGACCGGATGATCCGAGGATGGCGAACGCCGTCATGTTCGTGCCAAACAAAGAGAGCAGGAAGACGACGGGTCCGAGCGAGCGTCCGGCGAGGAAGTAGTCCTCCGCCTCTTCCTTCCCCTTCGCCTTGCGGAACGCGAAGATGCCGATGTAGAGGACGATGGCGAGGTAGATGAAGACAACGATTGCAGGGATCATCGCGCGTCACCCCCTTTACGCTCTTCCTCTTCGATCTCTCGTTCGAGGTGTCCGGGCCACGCGAACTTCACGAGCAACGCCATGAGCAGCGCAGACGCCACGGAGAAGCAGGCTTGATAGAAGAGTCCGATGGGGACGAAGCCGAAGACGAGCGGGTAAGCGGTGCGCCAGTTCCAGAAGTCCTGATGCAGGACGTAGAGCGCGACGACCGCCGCGACGAGTAGGAGTTTCTTCATCAGCTTTTAAGTGGAAACCGCGGGGCTAGTTCGAGCGTAACAACAGGCATAGTCCGTCGAAAGGTTTGTCTCCGTCAAGCAAGATCGTTAGAATGCAGAGACCCAGAGACCGACCGACAGCCGACGCCGCCATTAAAAAATTTGAAGACCTAACCGGGACGAGGTTCAATGACAGACCGAACTCGCACTTCGCGCACACTCTTACGCGCCGCGCTCGCCGCTTGTTTCATCCTCTGCATAGCCTGCGCCGCAGCCGCGCAGCAGACCGACGCTACCGTCACCGGCGAGATCAAGGATCAGAACGGCGCGGTCGTCGCGGGGGCGCAAGTCTCCGCGCGCAACACCGAGACCGGCTTTACGCGCACGACCGCGAGCGACAACGAGGGTCGCTACACCTTCGCCGGACTACCCGTCGGCACTTACGATATTCGCTCGGAGCATCAGGGCTTCAAGCCCTTCAAACAGGAGCAGGTGCGCGTGACCATCGGTGAGACGTTCGTCCAGAACATCTCGCTCGAAGTGGCGGCGGTCGGCGAGACGGTGACCGTCACCGACGGCGCGCAAGTCAACACGCAGACGCACGAGTTGAGCTATCTGGTAAGCGAGCGCGCCATCCGCGAGCTGCCTTTGAACGGTCGCAACTATACAGACCTCGCACTCTTGCAGCCCGGCGTCATCACCTACCCCTTGCGCGACGGCGGCTCGGTCGTCGCGCACGGCGCGGGCGCGAGCGTCAACGGTCAAGACCCGCGCTCGAACGTGTACCTCATAGACGGCACGCCGCAAAACGATTTCACGAATGGTCCGGCGGGAAGCGCGGCGGGCACGGCTCTCGGCGTCGAGGCGATCCGTGAGTTTCGCGTCGAGGCAAACGCCTACGACGCTTCTTTCGGTCGCAACAGCGGCGGGCAGATCAACGCCATCTCGAAGTCTGGCTCGAACGACTGGCATGGGTCGCTCTACGAGTTCCACCGCAACGACGCGCTCGACGCGCGTAACTTCTTCGACGGCGCGCAGAAACCCAACTTCAAGCGCAACCAGTTCGGCGGATCAGTCGGCGGACCCGTCCGGCGCGAGAAGCAGTTCTTCTTCCTCAACGTCGAAGCCCTGCGCGAGAACTTGGGCAAGACCGTCTCGACCGTCGTGCCCAGCCTCGCCGCGCGAAGCGGCGCAATCGCCCCGATTAACGCCGCCATCCGACCGTACCTCGAAGAGTTCCCCACGCCGAACGGGGCTGATCTCGGCGGCGGGCTTGCCGTCTATAACTTCGGCTTCAACCAGACCTTGCGCGAGACTTTCATGCAGGGTCGCTTCGATCAGAACATCAACGCGCGCAATCAGGCTTTCGCGCGCTACACCTTCGACGACGGCACGCAGTTTTTGCCGACCGACTTCCCACAGTTCCCGCGCTCCTTCGTCTCGCGCAACCAGTTCTTCACCGCCGAGGATCGCTTCGTCCAGTCGGGTCGCACGCTCCACACTTTCCGCTTCGGCTTCAGCCGCACGCGCATCGGGCAGGACGTGGAGTCGCACACGACGAACACGAGTCTCGCGCCCTTCATTGCGGGGCGAACCTTGATCGGCGACATAGACATTGGCGGCGTGCCGCGCTTTGGTCCGCAGTCGTCCGTCAACGTCAAGCTCACGCAGAACGTCTTCGGCTTCGAGTACGGCATGGCGCACACGCGCGGTCGTCATCTGATCAAGGCGGGCGGGCTCGCCGAGCGCTACGAAGATAACCTGTTCAACCCGACCTTCGGGCTCGGCATCTGGACGTTCGGCAGCATCTCGGACTTCCTGCGTAACCGACCGCAACGCTTCATCGGTCTCACGCCCGAAGGCGCGCTCGACCGCTACTGGCGCTTCACGCTCTTCGGCGCATACCTGCAAGATGACTTCCGCGCGAGTTCCCGGCTCACTCTGAACGCGGGGCTTCGTTATGAGACGACGACGATGCCCGTGGACACGCGCGGGCGCGACTCGGCGCTGCCGAATCTCTCGGATCGCGCGCCGACCGTCGGGCAGCTCTACGAGAACCCGACGCACAAGAACATCAGCCCGCGCGTCGGCTTCGCGTGGGACGTATTCGGCGACGGCAAGACATCTTTGCGCGGCGGCTACGGGCTCTACTTCAACACGAACAACCAGCAGAATTTGATCGTCACGATCACGAACCCGCCCGCCACGCCGCGCATTATCGTCAACAACCCGACGTTCGCGCCCATCTTCCCCGTCGCGCCCTTAAACCTCGGCATTGGCAACTCGATCCGCCCCGTCCAGTTCGATCTCGAAAACCCTTACGTCCACGTCTATAACGCGAACCTGCAACGCGAGCTGTGGTGGGACACGGTCGTTACGGTCGGCTACGCCGGTTCGCGCGGCATACATCTTTTGCGCAGCAACGACGTGAACATCGCCGTGCCGCAAATTTTGCCAAGCGGCGTGATCTTCTTCCCCGCCAACGCGCCGCGGCAGAACACCGCGTTCTCGACGATTGAGTTGAAGTCGAGCGACGGCAACTCGTGGTACAACGCGGGCATCCTCGAAATCCGCAAGCGTTGGAGTCGCGGCTTCAACTTCCAGTCGTCCTACACCTTCTCGCGCAACATAGACACGACACAGGCTTCGACCTTCTTCTCCGACGCGACGAACGGCACGACCACCGCGTTCCCCGAATTCCCCGGACTCAACTACAACAAGGGTCTCTCGGACTACCACGCCAAGCACAACTGGGTCGTCAACTTCACGTGGGCGCTGCCCTTCGCGCGCGATCTACGCGGCTGGGAGGGCGCGCTGCTCAAAGGCTGGGAGTTGACCGGCATCGGGCAGGCGCGTTCGGGCAACCCCTTGACGGTCTTCGTCGCGCGTAACCGCTCGCGCTCGCAGTGGTCGCCGTCGCTTGCGCCCGGCATCGGGTTCGACCGCGCGTCCATCGCGCCGGGCTTCACCTACGAGACCGCTGTCTTGGGTGGCCCCGACCAGTATTTCGATCCGAAGGCTTTTGTGCTCCAACCGGCGGGCACGCTCGGCAACACGGGGCGCGGCGCTTTTATAGGTCCGAACTTCCGCACCTTCGATCTCTCGGCGATCAAGAACGCGCGCTTCCACTCGTGGTTCGGCGAGAACACCAACCTGCAACTGCGCGTCGAGGCATTCAACCTTTTCAACCGCGCAAACTTCGCGCCCCCTTCGCTCATCGCCTTCACCGGCGCGGCGGACAACGAACAGCCGCTCCCGACCTTCGGGCGCATCCGCTCGACCGTCGGCTCGGCGCGACAGATTCAACTCGGCGTGCGGCTAGAGTTTTAACGATTCCGCCTCCGCGACCGACGTGATGCGATGAGATTACAAGTCTCTTCCGGAGTCAAGCATAGCGGCGAGCTGACGATCAGCTCGCCGGTGGCGAATTTCTTCATCACGGAGACGGTTTACGCCCCGCGCGTGCGGCTCCCCCGGCACTCTCACCGCCGCGCCTGTTTTTGTCTCGTGCTTCAGGGCGCGTACACCGAGCGCTACAGGCATAAGACCATCGAGTGCCTGCCTTCGCACCTCATCTTCCGCCCCGCCGCCGAGCCCCATTCGGATCATATCGGCGACGGGGACGTGCGCTGCTTCATCATCGAGTTCGAGACCGAGTGGCTGGCGCGCGTGCGCGGGCGTTCGGCGCGGATGGACGAGCCGGTCAGCTTCCGTCGCCATCAGCTAGTCTGGCTGGCGACGCGGCTGCGCGGCGAAGCCCGGCGCGCGGACGAGTTTTCCTCGCTGGCGGTCGAAGGGCTCATGCTCGAGATGGTCGCCGGAGTCGCCCGCGAGTCGGCTAGAATTTCCGACGACGAGCACCCGCGCTGGCTCAGGCGCGCGCGCGAGATTCTGCACGACAACTTCGCCGAGCGCATGTCGCTCTCCGTGATCGCGGAGACGGTCGGAGTCCACCCCGTCTATCTGGCGACGGCGTTCAGGCGGCGCTTCGGGTGCAGCGTCGGCGAGTACGTGC
>JAVXVR010000427.1:0-5999 GCA_032230165.1 Acidobacteriota bacterium
GAGCAGAAACGCCGCCGCCAGCAGCACGCCGTAGGTGTTGATGGGGAAGTTGCCGATGCGGAAAATCTCTGGATACATCTTGCCGGACGGGAGTTCGGAATCCAGAATACAGAAGTCGTGATGAATCCGAAAGCGGCGCGCGTCATGCCGAGTGCGCTTTCGGCTTCTGACTCACAACCCCCGACTTTTGCTTCCTGCCTTCCAGGATCAGATCGAGCGCGAGCAGACAAGCGCCGACGCAGATCGAGGCGTCGGCGACGTTAAAAGTGGGCCAGTAGTGGCTGTCGGCATGGAGCAGGATGAAGTCTATGACGTGACCGAGGCGCGCGCGATCCGTCAGATTGCCCGCGATGCCTGCGAGCAGGAGCGCGCACGCGCCAAGTATCCGGTCGTCGGCGCGCTGTGTGCGAAAAAAGTAGGTGAGCACGGCAACCGCCGCCGCGCAGGCGAGCGCGACCAGCAGCCAGCGACCCGTCGCGCCCCCATCCTGCAACTGCCCGAAGGCGACGCCGGTGTTCTCGGCGTAGGCGAGATCGAGGAAGCGCGGGACGAGCGTCACGTCCTGACCCAGACGCAGACGCCGCAACGCCCAAGCCTTCGACGTTTGATCTACAAGGAAGACGCCGCACGCCGCGAGCAGGTAAGCCGCGCGCCAGCGTAGCGCGCGAAGCGTCTCCGCGTGCGGGTGTCGGGTGCCGGGTGTTGGGTGTCGGGGTTGATCCGTCTTCACGACGATGCTCCTCCCGCCTCGATCTCGGCGAGGGCTTCGATGCAACGCTCGCAGACCGTGGGGTAGCGATGAAACTCGCCGACGTGCGTCGAGTAGTTCCAGCAGCGTTCGCACTTACTTCCTTCGGCGCGAAAGACTTTCACATCGATGTCGGGCGACGACGTGTCGTCGGTCTTCACCACGCCGACCTGCGAGACGATGAAGACGTAGCGCAGCTCGTGCTGGTAGTTCGACATCGTCGTAAAGAGCGGGTCTGTCAGCTTCAGCTCGACGCGCGCTTCCAGACCGCTCCCGATCTGCTTTGCCGCGCGCGCTTCTTCTAACGCGCGCAACACGACCTCGCGCACCTCGAAAATCTGCGACCAACGCTCAGCCAGCTTCGCGTCGCGCACGCCCGCGACGACGGGGAAGCTCGCTAGATGCACGGACGCGGGGCGCTGCGCTTCGGCAGTCGCGGTGTCGCCTCCGGTCACTACCTGGTAGGCGGGCGCGGGCAAGTTCTCCCAGATTTCGTCCGCCGTGAAGACGAGGATGGGCGCAACGAGGCGCGCGAGCGCGTCGGCGATCTCGTAGAGCACGGTCTGCGCGGAGCGACGCGCTTCAGACTTCGGCGCGGAGGTGTAGAGCCTGTCCTTGATGATGTCGAAGTAGCGCGCCGAGAGCGCGACCGTCGAGAAGTGGTAGAGCGCTTGATAGGCGGCGTGGAACTCGTATGATTCGTAAGCCGCGAGCACGCGCTCGACAACCATGTCTAATTCGGCGAGAGCCCATGCGTCAATGTCGAGCAGGTCTTTCTGCGCCACGCGGTCGCGCGCCGGGTCGAAGCCGTCGAGGTTGCCGAGCGCGAAGCGCACGGTGTTGCGAATCTTTCGGTAGGCTTCCCCCGCGCGCGCGAGAATCTCCTGCGAGCAGCGCATGTCTTCGTGGTAGTCGGAGGAGGCACACCACAGTCGCAGGATTTCCGCGCCGGATTTTTTGATCTCGTCGTTAGGCGAGACGGCGTTGCCGCCCGACTTGTGCATCGCCTTGCCCTGACCGTCCAAGACCCAGCCGTGCGTCGAGACCGTGCGGTACGGCGCGCGATCATACGCCGCGAGCGAGACCATCAGTGAAGAGTTAAACCAGCCGCGATACTGATCGCCGCCTTCGAGGTAGATGTCCGCCGGTCGCCACTCCTTCAACTCGTCGGCGAAGTATTCCTTAAAGACCGCGACCCACGAAGAGCCGCTGTCGAACCACACGTCGAGAATGTCCGTCTCCTTCGTGAACTCCGCGCCCTGACAACTCGGACACTTGAAACCTTCCGGCAGCAACTCCTTCGCCTCGCGCTTGTACCACGCGTCCGAAGACTCGCGCTCGAAGATATCTGCGACGCGGCGGATGATTTTCGCGTCGGCAACTTCCGTATTGCAGCCCGCGCAGTAGAAGACCGGGATCGGCACGCCCCACACGCGCTGGCGCGAGACGCACCAGTCGGGGCGACCCCGCACCATGTTGCGCATACGCGTCTCGCCCCACGCCGGAATCCATTTGACACGCGCGATCTCTTCGAGCGCGCCTTCGCGCAGAGAGCGCGGCGCGCCCTCTTCGTTCTCCGTGTAGTTGCTGCGGTCGCGTCCGTCGTCGTCCACTTCGACGGCGGGCGCGCTCCCCTTCGCGTCGAGCGAGATGAACCACTGCGGCGTGGCGCGGAAGATGACGGGGTTCTTGCAGCGCCAGCAGTGCGGGTAGCGGTGCGAGTAGTCTTCGGCGAAGAGCAGCGCGCCGCGCTCGCGCAAGAACTCGACGATGCGTGGGTTCGCCTCGAAGACGCGCATTCCGGCGAAGTGCTCCACGTCGTTCGTGAAGCGACCGGCATGATCGACGGGGCAGTAGATGTCGAGCCCGTAACTTTTGCCGATGACGAAATCGTCGTGCCCGTGACCCGGCGCGGTGTGGACTAACCCTGTGCCCGCTTTACTCGTCGCTTCACGCGCGCGCGCGTCTTTCACGTCTAGTTCCGTTTCCGCATCAGCCTCGCCGCCGAGCGTGACGTGCTCGCCGACCATCAAGAGCGACGGGCGATCCAGCCACGCGTGGCGCGCTTCCAAACGGTCGAGGCGTGAGCCCGGAAAGCGCGCGAGCGTCTTCGGATCAGTGAGACCGCACTTCTGCGCGATCACTTCGACGAGTTCGCACGCGACGATGTAAACCTCGCCGCTGCTCTCGACCGCGCAGTATTCAAAGTTCGGATTCACAGCGATGCCGAGGTTGGCGGGCAGCGTCCAAGGCGTCGTCGTCCAGATGAGGAAGAAAATCTTGCGCGCATCTTCGTCGTCGCCGAGCACCTCGCGCTTGAACGCCTTGCCGTCGGCGGTCGTCTCCGCGAGCGGAAATTTGACGTACACGGAAGGGCTCGTGTGCTCGCGGTATTCGACCTCGGCTTCGGCGAGCGCGGTTTGATCATAGACGCACCAGTACACGGGGCGCGCGCCCTTATAGACGTAGCCGCGCTCGACGAAGCGACCGAAGAGCCGCGCCGTCTCAGCCTCGTACCCGTTCGACATCGTCGAGTAAGGGTTCTCCCACAGACCGAAGATGCCGAGGCGTTGGAAGTCGCGCGTCTGACTCTTCAGGGCTTCCGCCGCGTGCTCGCGGCAGATGCGCCGGATCGTCACAGCGTCCATGTTCGACTTTTTCGCGCCGAGTTTTTTATCAACGTACAACTCGATGGGCAGACCGTGGCAGTCATAGCCGGGCACATACGGCGCGTCGTAGCCCAGCATCGTGCGCGACTTGACGACGAAGTCTTTAAGGATTTTGTTGAGCGCCGTGCCGAGGTGGATGTCCGCGTTGGCGTAAGGGGGCCCGTCGTGCAGGATGAATGTTTCGCGCCCGCGCGAGGCTTCGCGGATTAGTCTGTAGAGATCGATCTCCGACCAGCGCGCCAGTCGCGCGGGCTCTGCCTGCGCGAGGTTCGCCTTCTGCGCGAAGCCGGTCTTCGGCAGGTTGATAGTTTTTTTCAGTTCGAGCGGTGTTTCAGTGGACATGATTCAAGTCTGGAGTCTGGAGTCTAGAGTCTGAAGTCTAAAAGATAAAGTCTGGAATCTAAAGTCGAGCTTGGCGGCTGCGGACTTCAGACTCCAGACTCTAGACTCCAGACTCCAGACTGTATTTAGCCGATGAACAGTTCTTCCTCGCCGTAGGTCTGATCGATCTCTTTGGGCGCGGGCGAGACGAGGACTTCGAGCCCGCGACGCACGCCCGCCATGATCGCCGCCAGTTCGCGCGCCGGAGAGACGATCTTCGTGTGGATGAACATGGCGGTCGTCGAGAACTGCTGGTTGGTGCGATCTATCGTCCGGCTGACCTGCTCGATCTTATCGCGCGCCGTGACGGTCGTGTAGCCGACGAGCTGCTTGATGTCGCGCACCTCTTCCTTGATGAGCGCGGCTGACTCGGAGAAGTGCGCGGAGGCGGTCGTCAGGTGATCCGACATGAGGCTCACCTGTTCCGCCACGTCCTTGCCCTGCGCCGCGATCTCGCGCACCTGCTCGCTCAAGACGCCGACGCGGTCGAGCAGCGGCTCCGCCCGCCGCTCCAGGTTGTTGACCGTGCGCACGACGCGGCTCACCAACACCGCCATCACGACCATCGCGATGGAGATGACGACGAACGCGGCGGCGATGATGACCATCACCCAGAACGCCGGGTCGCGCGTGCTCATCTGAAGCGCCAACGACATACGAAATGCGAAATTGATTCATTGATTCATTTTGGCATTGATTCATTTGTTTAATGGATCAAATGAATCAATGAGCCAATGAATCAATCTTCTCAATCGGCTCAGCTCTTCTCCGTTGCGTCCGGATAGGTCGGCGCGGGCTCGAGCAGCGCGGAGGATTGCGTGCGCCGCTTCTCCTCGGAGTAAGCGCGCTTGCCTGCGTCGATGGCGGCGGACAGGGTCTCGCCGCGCCGTGCCACCTGTTGCCGCGCCGCGCCCGCGACCTCGGTCGCCTGCGCCTTCGCCGTCGAGTAGAACTCCGTGGCGCGCTCGCGCGTCTGGTCGTAATACTCGTTCGCTTTCTCCCGCGCACCGTCCACGCCCTTGCGCGCCGTGTCGGCGATGTCGCCCCGCAACTCGCGCCCGGACTTCGGGGCGAAGAGCAGCGCGACGACCGCGCCGACCGCGCCGCCCAGCAGAAAGCATGTGAGTTGCGTCGAGAATAGTCCGGGGACACCCGCCGCGCGCCGCCGCGCGCCGCCTTGCGGGACACCTTGCATAGACATGGCGACCTCTCTTCCTCAAAGCCGCGAGCGCCTTCGCAAGCGCCCCGGCGGTTGACCTCAACTGTTGGTGTTGACTGACTCGCCCAAACTATAACAAAGACGCGCGAAGCGGCGCAAGAAACTCGGAAAAGCTGTCCGTCGTCTGTGGTCAGTTGTCCGTTGTTCGCGGTTCACACGCGGCGCGCTGAAGAAAGAACTAGCGACGGACGACTGACCACGGACAACTGACAACTGACAGCTTTTAATCGTTACACTTCGGCGCGAGCGCGGAGAAGACGGCGCGACCGATGAGCGCCATGATGGTGCCGAGGATGGGTCCGGCGATGAGCCCGCCCGCGCGCGTCATCATCGCCTGCGCCATCGTCGCGTGCGGCGCGTCTCTGGGAATGTTAAGCGCGTCCCAGTGGATGTAGTAAGTCTCAACGCCCGCGGCAAAGCTGATGAGCGTCATGATCAGGATGAGCAACTCTGCCCAGAAACCTAAAACCACGCCGATGAGGATCGTGCCGACCCAACTGAAGTTACCCACGCGCCGCGACATTGCGCCGAAGTAGAGACAACTGATGATGGTGAGTCCAAGCACGGAGAGCATCGCGTTGCCGCGCGGCTCGTAAGGGACGTGGAAGACGGGCAGCAGCATGAAGCGCAGCACCGCCCAGATGACGAGCAGCACGAGCGGCATACGCACGAAACGCAGGACACGTGAAAGCATGGGGGAACACCTCTCTAGCTAAGAATGGGAAGAGCGCGTCAAAACTTCGCAGATGAAAGGCTCGCGCCGCGCTAGAGAAGCCCCAGCTTCTTCGCGGCGAAGACGAGCAGGAAGGCGACGACGAGGAAGGTCGCCAGCCACGGATTCTTGCCCATCGGGCACTTGTCAGCGTCGTCGCTCATAACTCTTCGCGCGCGGTTGCGAGCGGGCGCGCAACTATGCGAGCATCACGCTTCGGAAAAACAGTCTAACCCGAAAACCTGCGCGAGGGTAATTTACATGACCACG
>JAVXVR010000443.1:0-8451 GCA_032230165.1 Acidobacteriota bacterium
GTCAACTCGGACGACGCAGGGCGCGCGCGCCGTCTGAACATAGACGCCGCGAAGATGATGAAGTACGGCGGGCTCACCGAGCAGGAAGCCCTGCGGCTCGTCACACTGAACCCCGCCATCCAGCTCGGCATAGACAACCGCACCGGCTCGATTGACGTGGGCAAAGACGCAGACCTCGTCATCTGGAACGGTCATCCCTTTAGCGTCTATTCGCGCGTCGAGCAGACGTACATTGATGGCGAGTTGTTCTTCGACCGCGATCAGGACATGAAGCGGCGCGCAGACCTTGAGCGCGAGCGTCAGGAGCTAGAGAAAGCCGAGCCGAACCAAGCGCCGACGGGTGCGCCCACGGGCGCGCCGCGCGGGAACCCGCGCCGACCCGGCAGCCACGACGATGACGACGGCGACGGAGATGGCGACGGAGGTCACAACTGATGAACAACTCAACTCACACGAACTTCGTCGCGCGCGCGTTTTTTCTCGCGCTGACAGTTGCGCTCTCAACTGTCGCAGCTCTCGCGCAACAGGCTTCGAGCAACATGGGTCCCGCCTTCATGTCGGGTACGCCCGGCACATACGCCATACGCGGCGCGCACATCGTCACGGTCTCCGGCGCGGAGATCGAGAACGGCACGGTCGTCATCTCGAACGGCAAGATCACGGCGGTCGGCGTGGGCGTCGCAATCCCAAACGGCGCGCACATCATCGACGGTCGGGGCTTGTCGGTCTATCCCGGCATGATCGATCTCGGCACTTCGATGGGACTCATCGAGATCACGGAGCAGGGCGCGACGGGGTGGGTGGACACGCAGGAAGTCGGCGAGATGAACCCGAACACCAAGGCGTTCTACGGCATCAACCCGCACAGCTCGCACATCGCCGTGACGCGCGTCAACGGCGTGACGACAGTCCTCAGTTCTCCGCAGGGCGGTCTCATTTCGGGTCAGTCCGCGCTCATCAACCTGCTCGGCTCGACCGCGCCGGAGATGGCGCTTGATCGCATGGCGGCGCTCGTCGTCAACTACCCGCGCTCCGGCTTCGGCGGCGGTGGCGGCGGCTTCTTCTTCCAGCAGCCGGGCGGCGCGGCGGCGGGCGACGCGGCGACGCAGCGCGACCGTCAGGTCGAACAGATACGCAAGGTGCTGCGCGACGCCGAAGCTTACGGGCGCGCGCTCGACGCCGCGAACGCCGATCCGAAACTGCCTCGCCCCGATCACGATGTCAGTCTCGAATCGCTCGTGCCTTACGCGCGCGGGCAGAAGCCCGTCATCTTCCGCGTGGATCGCGAGACGGACATACGCGCCGCCGTGCGCTTCGCCGAAGAGATGAAGCTGAAGCCCATCATCCTCGGCGGCGACGACGCGTGGAAGGTCGCCGCGTTCCTCAAGGAGCACAGCGTGCCGGTCATCCTCACGGGCACGCTCGACCTGCCCGGTCGAGAGGACGACCCGTATGACTTGCGTTACGAGAGCGCGTCGAAGGTGCAGGCGGCGGGCGTGCAGTTCGCCATCTCGACGGGCGACATCGCGGCGGTCGTGCGCGATCTGCCCTACACCGCCGGGATGGCTGCCTCGTTCGGTCTGCCGAAGGTGGAAGCTCTGAAGTCCATCACGCTCTACCCGGCGCAGATCATCGGGATGGGCTCGCAGCTCGGCTCGATTGACGTGGGCAAGATCGCCAACCTCGTCGTCACCGACGGCGACCTCTTGGAAGCGCGCACCAACGTCCGACATCTCTTCATCAACGGACGCGAAGTGCCGCTCACGAGCAAGCACACGGAGCTTTACGACGCGTTCAAGAACCGGAAGTAGCTCGGACTAACGCTGGACTTAAAGGCGGAAGCCCGACCGTGAGAGAGGGCGTCTTCGTTCTCGACGATAGACGCCCTCCCTCACGGTCGGGCTTCCGCCTTTGAGCCGCATCAATGCGTCGCCGTCGCGTTCTGGACGAAGCCCGCCACGTCGCGCTTGAGTTGCGCGAGCGAGCGTTGGTCTATGTACATCATGTGCCCCGCCTCGTAGTAGTGGAGCGAGACGCTGCCGCGCAAGGAAGGGTCGAGTCCCATGTGGTCGAGCGTGTAGCGCGCGGCGAAGTAGGGCGTGGCGAGATCGTAGTAGCCGCAGCCGACGAACAGCTTCATGTAGGGGTTCTTGGCGAACGCGCTGCTCAGAGACGTTGAAGTGTCGGCGAAAGAGTTGTCGGAGCCGAAGTCCCAACGACCGACGCCGCCGCCGAGGATGTAGTATTCGAGGTCTGACTTGAACCCAAGCTCGCCGCGCACGTAGTTGTTGAAGGTCGCCGTGTAGGGCGGGCGGATCGCCGCCATCGAGGGGTCGAAGTCCGGCGTCTCCGAGACGACCTGAGCGTCCATGCCCTTAAAACGTCCGTCGAGGCGACCGACCGTGCGGTGTTCGGATCGCAGCAGCTCCTTGTCGAAGTGCTGAATCTCGATCCGCGCGTCCGATTGCTCGACGTACTCGCGACTCAAGCCCGTGTAGCGCGCGACCTTATCAACCATCTCTCTACGCTCGGCGTCGGTCAGCTTGTCGCCCTTCGCGAGCGCCATCGTGTACTCGCCCGCCGCGTACCGCTCCGACTCTTCGACCGCGCGGCGCAAGTCTCTTTGGAGATCGGGCGCGAGTTTTTTGTGATACCACGCGATGGCTGTGTAGGTCGGAAGGAAAAGCGCGTAAGGCAGATCGTTTCCGCGCGAGAAGCGCGCCGTCTCGAAGTTCATGATCGTCGAGATGAGGATGATGCCGTTAAAGGCGATGCCCTTCTCGACGAGGTAGCCGGAGAGCCCCGACGCGCGCGTCGTGCCGTAACTCTCGCCGACAAGGAAGAGCGGCGAAGTCCAACGCTCACTCTTCGTCAGATACAGGCGGATAAACTCGCCGACCGACTGGATGTCGCCTTGAAGTCCGAAGTAGCGCTGCGCGAGTTCGGGGCGCGCCGCGCGGCTGTAGCCCGTGCCGACCGGATCGATGAAGACGATGTCCGTGAAATCGAGCCACGTCTGATCGTTATCGACAAGACGAAACGGCGGCGCGGGCATCTGCCCGTCCGGCATCATCTCGACGCGGCGGGGTCCGAGCGCGCCGAGGTGCAGCCAGACCGAAGCCGAGCCGGGTCCGCCATTGAAGGAGAACATGAGCGGGCGCGCGGCTTTGTCCGCCACGCCATCGAGCGTGTAAGCCATGTAGAAGATGCGCGCGTCCGTGTCGCCCGCCGCGCTCTTGAGCGGCATCATGCCGGTCGTCGTCGTGTAGTTGAGCGCGCGCCCCGCCACCGTCATCGAGTGGTGCGTGACGACGGGCGCGCCGTCCGTCATCGCCGGATCGGGGGGAGACTGTGGGGTGGGGCGCGGCGTACCCTGTGCGCCGCCCTGTTGCGCGCCTTGCGCACCCTGCTGCGGCTGCTGCGCCGAGCCCTGCGGGTTCTGCGCGCTGTCGCCGCCGCGCTGCCGACCGGGCTGCTGCGCGCCGTCGCCGCGTTGGGGTTGCTCACCTTGCGCGCGTGCGCCGCTCACGAGCGTGACGCAAAGCATCAGTGCGGGCATAGCAAGGCTAAAAAGTTTTTTGAGTTTTAAGCTGGTGGGTGAATGGCGCGACATGTTCAATCGTCCCTCCTCACGAATCTGATCGAAGTGTTATTCGAGAGCGAAAAAAGATTCACCACAGAGGCACAGAGGGCACGGAGGACGCACAGAGAGTTTGAAAACTCTGTGCCCGCTCTGTGTCCTCTGTGCCTCTGTGGTGAACAACGGTTACACCACACGCAAGCCGATAGGATCAGTCTCGCGCTACTGCTGCTGCTGTTGCTGCCCTTGACCAGCTATCTGACCGTTGCCCTTGCCGAGTTGGCGTAGTAACTCCTGCACGGCGGCTTCGAGTTGGCGGTCGCGACCCGCGAGATTATCCTCCGGCGTGTTATCAACCATGATGTCGGGCTGCACGCCGTAGTTCTCAAGGTTCGTGTGCGCCCTGTCGGCGAGATAGACACCCGTGCCGGGCGTGCGCACCGTCGAGCCGTCGATCAAAGAGTAACTGCCCGTACCGATGACCGCGCCCATCGTCGGCGTGCCGATCACCTTGCCTAAGCCCAGCGCGCGGAAGCCCGCCGGGAACATCTCCGCGTTCGACGCCGAGCGCCAGTTCTGCAACACGACTTTTGGACCGAAGAAGCCCGCGAGCGGTCGCGACGTGGCTTCCGTCCCGCGCGGCTGCCACACCTGATACTGACGCTGGACGAGGATCGCCAACAGTTCCTGCTCGATGTTGCCGCCGCCGTTCCAGCGTTGGTCAATGACCATCGCCTCCTTGTTGCGATACTCGCGCAGCTCCTTCTCGAAGCGTCTGAGGCTCGGCGGGTCCATCGCACGGATGTGTATGTAGCCGACGCGACCGCCTGAGAGTTTATCCACGGTCGCGCGCCGATCCTTGACCCAACGCTCGTAGCGCAGCGTCGAGTAGTTGCCCATCGAGGTCGGCTCGATGCGCGTGCGCCACGCGCCATCTTCCGTTGGCTTGTCGTTGAACGTGACGGCGACCTTGCGGTTGAGACGATAGTTCAAAAGCTGCCAGTACTCGTCGCCCGCCTTAACGGGCTTACCGTCAATGGCGAGCAGGTAGTCGCCGACTTTGACCTTCACCCAATCTTTATCCGCGGGACCATCCTCGTAGATGTAGGTGACGCGGTAGCGACCCGCCGAAGCGTCCGGCTCAAGCTCTAGCCCTAAGTGTCCGGTCGAGACCGCGCCCGCGTCGCGCCCGCCGCCCGGAGGCGGAGCCGCGCCCGTGTGCGAAGCGTTCAGCTCGCCGATCATCTCGTTGACGATGTTCAAAAGCTCCTGCCGATCGCCGACGTAATCGACGAGCGGGCGATACTTGGCGCGCGCCGCGTCCCAGTCGTAGCCGTGCATCTTGGGATCGTAGAAGCGGTACTTCATCGTGCGCCAGGCATCGTCGAACATCTGCGCCCATTCGGCGGGACGATCAATTCTCACCTTCGCGACGAAGTTGATGCGGCGGCGCGGCGCGCTCGCGCCGCCACCCGAAGGCGCGGCGCTCGCCGACTGCGAAGCGCCCGCGGGCGCGGGCGGCGGAAGCGCGACGGAATAGACAAACTCCCCTTCCTGGAAGAAGAGCGTGCGGCTGTCGCGCGAGACCGAGAGGTTCGAGATGCCGCCGAAGCCGCCGAAGCCGCCACCGCCGCCGCCCGCATTGTCGCCGCCCGGCGGGGTGCCGGAGGTGACGCGCGTCAGGCGTCTGCCGTCCTCGCCCATCGCATAGACGACGGGGACGTTAAAGAGTCCTGCGGGTTCGCTCGTGACGAAGACGAGCGAGCGACCATCGGGCGTGACGTTGTAGTTCGAGACGGGGAAAGGCATCCGCGTCAACTGCTTCGTGCGGCGCTTCAAGCCCGCCCAATCAATGTTGACGGGTTTGGGCGGTGTGCGCTGACCATTCGCGCCCGCGCGTCGCGCGTTCATCGCGTCCATCATCGCCGCCGGGTCGGCGGGCACGGCTTGCGCGGCTTCCGCCTCGGCGCGCTCTTCCGGATCGTCCGGATCGCGATCAAGTTTTTCGAGCGCGACCGAGAAGAGTTGCACCGAAGGAAGACCCGATGCCTGACTCGTCGAGGTGCTGTCTATGCGCGAGAAGAACAACTTCTTCCCGTCGGGCGCAAACTGCGGACCCTGTTCGCTGAACGAGTCGAAGGTGACCTTGCGCTCTTCGCCGCCCGTCGAAGGGACGAGGTAGATGTCTGTCGTGCGCGTGAAGTCAGGCTTCGAGTACGCAAGCCACTTGCCGTCGGGCGACCACGCGGGCGAGCCGATGTTGCCGTAGTGCGATGTGCTGATCTCTTTCGCCTCTTTGCTCGCGACGGTAACGACGCGAAGCTTATCGTCGGACGCGGTAAACGCGATCTGCGTCGAGTCGGGCGACCAGGAGTAGTTGTTCTTGAGCGCGTCAAGGTCTGTGAGCTTCTGCGGCTCGCCCGCGCCGTCAACCGCGACGACGTACAGCTCCTCGCGACCGCTGCGGTCGGAGATGAAGGAGAGCCACTTGCCGTCGGGCGAGTAGGCGACGTTGCGCTCGCGCGAAGGCGTGTCTGTGATCTGGCGCAGGTCGCCCTCTTCGACGGGCGCGGTGAAAATCTCGCCGTGGACGGAGAGGACGATGCGGCGCGAGTTGGGCGCGAGATCGAAATCGTCAACCGTCGAGTTGAAGTCGCGAACTTCGCTTAAGCTCTCCTCGGTCTCCGCACCGATGTCGAAGTGCAAAGGCGTCACGCGCTTCGAGGCAACGTCGAGTTTGGAGATGCCGAAGTCGTGCTCGAAGACGATGGTTTTTCCGTCCGCGCTGATCGAGGGGAAGCGCACGTCGCCCTCTTTATAAGAGGTGACGCGGTCGGCTTTACCGCCCGATTCCGAGACGCGCCAGATGTTCGTCAGACCATTCCCCTCGCGGTCGCTGACGAAATAGATGTAGCCGTCGCGCGACCACATGGGCCACGAATCCAGCCCGTCGAAGTCCGTCACGTTCGTGAACTTCTTCGCGCTGATGTCTTCGACCAACACGTCGGACTGGTACGCGCCGCGATAATACTTGCGCCAGTAGGTCTGCGCCTTCTGGTTGTAGGCGAGGCGGCTTCCATCGGGCGAGTAAGAACCGCTGACGCCCATATCAGCGCCCGCGCTGACAGGCATCCCGCCGTTCACGGAGACGGTGTAGAGCATCGGCATGAACTGCTCGCCGCGATTCGCAGAGAAGAGGATGCGCGTGCCGTCGGGCGTCCAGTTCAAGACCGTGTCGTCGGCAGAGTGGAAGGTCAACTGCTTGACCGTGCCGCCCGCAGAGGGGATGAGATAAACGTCTAGGTTGCCGTTTCTATCCGACGAGAAAGCGATCCACTTGCCGTCGGGCGAGAAGCGCGGATAGACGTCGCGCGCCTTGTGGACGGTGAGTCGCTGGACGTTCGTGCCGTCCTCGTTAGCGACCCAGATGTCGCCGAGGTAGCTGAACGTGACGCGACCACCCTGGTAGTGCGGATAACGGACGAGCCTCGCCTCGCGCCCGAAGACGGTGGATGCGGAGACGAGCAAGGCGAAGAGGAGCAGGGAGTAAATTTTTTTCATGTTGGTGTCCAGAAGAGTTACGGGCGACGGGCGCGCCGCTTCTTTCGGGGGAAGCGGGAGCCGTGAGCCTTGAATTTTGGAAAAGAGAGATCGCGGCGGGCGCGATCCCGGCGGCGTCAAGATGTGCGGGCGCATTGTAATTGACTTCCGCCGCCCGCGCCAGCAGGCACACGCGGCGGCGCAACCCTGCGGCGCACGTCAACAAACCGTTGCAAAACAGGAGACGCACGCCGCGCGCACTTAGTTACGCACAATTAACTTTTCCGGCGGGAGCATGGCGGGCATGCCGCGATGCTGCCAGCAGCGACCCGTGCCGCGCACGCGACGCTGGCACGGAGTACCTTTCTTCGTGCGCGCGCCGCAGATCGAGACCACCTCGTCCGGGTCTGTCGGCAACTCCTCAGCCGCCACGCCGAGACCTGTGCGCGTCGCGTCGCCGCTGCTTGTTGCGCCGTTCGTCGCTGTCGTGCTCTCGCCCGTCGCGTCGCCTGTGATCGCGGGATTCATTGCGTTCGTGGTTGCGTCGTCCGACGGTCGCGCCCGCGCGTTCTTCGCGAGCAGGGCGGGGACGGGCAGCGCACCGCGCTCGATGGTGAGCGGCGGCGGCGCGGGTCGCATCATGCGCCCCATCGCGAAGCCCGCGAGGACGAGCGCGCAGGCGACTAAGAGCGGCGCGAGCCAAGCGCGACGGAAACGTCCCTCGCACGCCGTGCAGAAGCGGCGCGTCGTCCACGCGCGCCAACGCTCGCGCAAGACGCGCTCGCCACACTCGGCGCAAAAGTTCGGCTTGTACAAGTTTGGAATCTCCTTACTTCGGGTGAGGTCGCGCCGTCCGAAGAGCGCGCCGCCGTGAGAGATGCCACGTCAAGAAAAAGTTCGACGAGAAAAGAGCCGTCCGCTTAACACTCAAGAACGCGCGCCATTATACGCCCGCACAACGCGCGCGCGGCAACAGCTTCCACCTCCTTCGCCCCAAAGATTTTTGGAAACAACTGTGTTTCACACGCTGGCAGGTGTTGCACACGCGGGACGGGCGTGTTATGCTCGCTCGCACTCCCGAACGATTGCGAAAGCTGTCAGTCGTCCGTGGTCAGTTGTTTGTTAGCTGAAGGTTGATTCATCTCTTTTTTTCCAACAACTCGACAAACACAAAACGACGGACAACTGACCACGGACGAAAACTCATGCGTCTGAAACTCTACTGCAACCGCTTCGGGCACTTCAAAGACGCGCTGGTCTGTTCGGTCAACTGCGCCTACCGCAAGCGTTGCCGCGACTTCGCGCTCTTCTACGACGAGCACCGCGAAGGC
>JAVXVR010000463.1:0-3764 GCA_032230165.1 Acidobacteriota bacterium
GTCTCTGACGAGAGGACGCACATGCCGGAGCCCGTGTCGATCACGAAGTGCAGCGTCTTCTTCGAGCCGTTCAGGCGCACCGGGATGATCGGTCGGCTGTTGACCATCTCGAACGGCAACTCGGTGCGCGGCGCGCCGCCCGTCTGATACAACTGTCCCTGGTTTGAGATGTAGCGCAAGAAATCTATGAGACCGCGTATGCGCGCGCGGCGATCAGCATCGGTGCGCGGCGCGACGCGCAAGAAGGTCTCGTAGGCATCGGCAGCCTCCTTGTAGCGTTCGGTGCGTGCGGCGGCTTGCGCCATGTTGAAGATGAAATCCGGCTCGTTGGGATCGATCTCGACGGCGCGGCGCAGACCGATGAGGGCGATCTGCGCGCGATTCTCGTAGAAGTTGATCATCGAGAGACCGGCAATCGCCAGCGCCTCGTTCTGATCGAAGCCGATGGCGGTCTTGAACTCTTCGATGGAGAGCGGGAAGTCGCCCGCAGCGAGCAGTGCCGAGCCGAGCAGGGCGTGTGCGCGCGCCGAGAGCGGATCGAGCGCGAGGGCGCGCGCGGCGTTGTCGTAGGCGTCGCGCAGGTTGCGCTGCTTGAGCTGCGCGAAACTCAAGCCGAGCCGCGCCGGGAGGTCTTTCACATCCTTTTCGACCAGCTCGCGGAAGATTTTTTCGGCGACCTCGAACTCGCCCTCGCGCAGAGCGCGCTCCGCACGCGCCCGCTCCTTCTTGTCAGCCGCGAACGCGCCGCCGCCCGCCGTCGTCAACAAGACGACCGCCGCCAGCGCGAGAACCGAAAGACGAATGGCTCTACTCATGGCACACCTCAAACTAACAACGATGAAGTCGGAACGATGAACGATGAACGATGAACTGGAAGACAACTGCTGTCACTTCATCGTTCCGACTTCATCGTTCATCGTTTCATTTCAATATCTCCCCCGTCTTCATAGACCACAGGACGAGATCGAGTTCGTCGAAATCGATCCGCGCGCGGCGGGCGAAGCGTCGCAGTTTCTCTTCCGCCGCGAGGTAGCGCGTGCGCGTCGTGGGCGGGTCGGGCGATTCGACGACGCCGAGTTCCGCGAGGCTGCGCAGGATGTGCTTATCGAGGATGGCGTAGCCAAGAAAGCCGATGTTGCGCAGGAAGTGGCTCGACTCTTTATAGCCGAGCCCCTTGATCCCCCGCTCGCGCGCGAGCCAGTCGCGACGCTCGAACGGGTCGGCGAAAGATTCGAGCCGCTCGCCGAGGCGCATCCCGCAGTCCCTGTGTAGATGCTCGCGCGTCACGACGATGTAGCCGGAGCGCGAGCGCGGGTAGCGGTGTTTCCCCGCGAGCGCACCGGCAAGTTCTTCGTGCGAGCCGCGCGCGAGAAGCGGTCGCACTGCCTCGACCGAGCGCAAGCCCATGCGCGCCGAAGCGCCCGCCGTGAAGATGCAAAAAACCAACTCTTCCCATAGACGCTCGTCCTTGCCCGCGCGCCGCACCTCGGCAAACTCCGCGAGTCGCGCGCGGATCGCGTCGCGTCGCTCGCGGTGCGCGGCGCGGATCGTTTCGATGCTGACGGGCTGCTGTTCTCGGCGCACGAAGGTGTTCAAACGCGAGGCTGGTCGGCGTCAGCGAAATACTAGGAGCCACTGCGCGGAGTTGTCAATGAACTCATCCGGCACATCAACGCTCAAACGCTGCGATGACAGCGGAGCGCAACCGCGTTGCATCCCCGTGCCGCGCGCGGGCATCTAATTTCCGCGCAAACCTTGCCCTGAAAGAATTGCGCGAACAAGGGGACTCTTCCCGTGCTATGATTGTACTCGCCCCACTCGATTCCCCCGGATAATAATTTTTGAGGCTCGACGAATGCCGAGATTGATCTTCAATCGCGCGTTACTCATCTTCATGCTGCTCTCGTCGCTCGCTGTCGCGGCGGCGGCGCAGGATGACCCTTACGCGCCCGCACCCATCGCGACGCCAACTGCGACGCGCGCGAACCCTCCGGCAAAGCCGACGCCTCTCGTCGTCCCGCAACTCATGCCCGTCAGCCCGGCGACGGCGACCTCCGAAGACGTTTACACGCTTGTCCCGACGCCGACGCCCGTCTCCGATCGGCAGGGCGTGCTCGTCACGACGCTCGACGGCAAAGTCGTCCTTGAGCAGGGCGCGGATCAAACTTTCAACCCGGCTTCCACGCTCAAGCTCGCCACGGCGCTGCAAGCGCTGCGCACATACGGAAAAGATTATCGCTTCACGACGGTCGTCTGGACGACCGGGACGTTCGATCCGAAAACCGGCACGGTGACGGGCGATCTCGTCGTTTCAGGGCGCGATCCTTCTTTGCACGACGAGCACGCCGTCGCCCTCGCGCGCGAGATGAACCGTCTCGGCGTGCGCACGGTCACGGGCGATCTCATCATCTCGCCGGGCTTCACGATGGACTTCCAATCGTCGGCGCTGCGCTCCGGCGAACGCTTCTACGACACGCTCGACGCGACGCGGCGACCGGCGACGGCACAGCGTTCGTGGTACGACGAGTGTCAGGCTAAAAACGATCAGGCGTGCTTCACTTCGTCGCCGAGTGTGGCGGTGATGGGCGCGGTTTACGTTTCCCCGGTTCCGCCCGGCGCACAGGTCTTGCTCACGCAGCGTTCGAGCCCGCTCGTTGACGTGCTGAAAGTTCTGCTCTGCTACTCGAACAACTTCATGGCGGAGCGGCTCGGCGAAGGTATGGGCGGCGCACAGGGGCTACAAAGTTTTCTCATTCGGGAAGTCGGCATTCCGGCGGACGAAGTGCGCATCGCCTCGACGAGCGGGCTTGGGGTCAACCGTCTCAGCCCACGCTCGATGATGAAAGTTTATGTTGCGCTGCGCGCGGAGTTGGCGAAGCGCAAGCTTGAGCCGTCGGACATCCTGCCGGTCGCGGGCGTCGATCCCGGCACGCTGCAAAGACGTTACGCCGCGTCCACGTCGCGCGGCAGCGTCATCGCCAAGACCGGCACGCTCGGACATACGGACGGCGGCGTCAGCGCGCTCGTCGGCGAGATGCGCGCGCAGAACGGCGAGACCTTGCTCTTCGTCATCTTCAACCGGCGCGGCAGCGTCCTGCGCTTCCGCCAAGATCAGGACAGCCTCGTCGCCTCGCTCCAGTCCGTGCGCGGCGGACCCGCCATCTTCAACTACACGCCGCACGCGCTCGCCATGCGCCTCGCCGACACCGAGTTCAACGCGCGCAACAAAGACGAGTACGAATCAATCCCGAATGAAGAACGATGAGGCGGAGCCGTTCACCCATCAACTCATCATTCCGCGCTCGCCGCCCGCGCTTCAGTCGTTTCAACCTTTCCCAGCGTCACCTGTGTTATAAACGTCTTGCCACTTCGGAGAACTTTGGCTTCGCACACTAACCGATGATGAGACCCGCGAACGGCGACGACGACCGACTCTCACCGCAGCCGCAACCAGACGCACAAACGGATCGAACGACGGGCTCGAACCCGAACGGCGAACCACGCCCCGGCGGCGACGAGGGCGCGGGCGTCTTCCAGCGCCACAACGCCGGAGACATCGCTGGAGAAACTTACCAGCAGGTCGGAGCCGCGACGGGCGAATTCCCCGCCGAGCAGTTGGTCGCGCGGCGTGAGCGCGAAGCTGCGAGCACGGGCAAGTATGCCTTCCTCGTCGGCGCGGGGATTCTGCTGAGTCGCGTCGTCGGGCTCATACGCCAGCGCGTCTTCGCTTATTACTTCGGCACGTCCGCCGTCAAGGGCGCGTT
>JAVXVR010000467.1:0-9283 GCA_032230165.1 Acidobacteriota bacterium
CTGCGTGCTACTCAGTTTCCACTTGATCGTTTTACCCAGCCGTGAACTGTCATGCTTGTCTGGCGTAGTAAAGAACACCCATGGCTTCTCGCTTCGTTTACATTCTGTAATCAAATAAAAGCCAACAGAAATATCTTTGTTCGTCAGCTTCGATTTCTTACTACGATATGCACGTATATCAAACTCCCGGCTGCGTCCTTCTATATCGTCTAAATACGATGGATTGTGTAATACCCACCAGCCTCTCCTTTGCATATTTCTCGCGCTAACTATCTCAGTAGGATAGCCCGTCTTTTTAAGCTCTTCTAAAATGGATTCAGTTAAAGTTTTGTGATCTGCCATAAGTCTGACTCACTATACGAAGGGTAAAACGATAAGGCGCTCAACCCACCTTGAGTTGAGCGCCTAACGAGAGTTCAGAATCGAAAATTGTGTCGCGGCTACTTCCGCTTGTTGCGCTCTGCGTTCGTCGCGCCGGGATGGCTGAACTGCGCGTAGGCAACGCGGAAGAGTTCCGAGAGCGCGCGGGCGGTCTCTTCGCTGAGGTTGCGGTCGGCGCGCAAGTGCGCCTCGACGATTGAGGGCGTTGACTCCTGCGGGAAATAGACGACCGCCTGCGCCGACTCATCGCCCTGCGCGCGCCCGCTCATGATGCGCTCCATCGGCACGTCGAGCCACGCCGTCAGGCGCGCGATGTTGTCGGCGTCAGGCTTACCCGTGCCGTTCTCGATGCGCGAGAGCGTCGAGGCGGAAACCTGCGTCTCGTTCGCCACGTCCCTCAGGGAGAGCCCAGCCTCCTCGCGCTTGCGGCGGATCGCCCGCCCAAGCTCCACCGTGTTCACTAAACCCTTATGTTGTGCCATTTAAAGCCTCCTTCGGATGCGCCGCCCGCCATCCCGGCGGTCTCCGCGCGTCCCCTTCCAGCCCAGAACATAACACAAGAAAATTTTAGACGCAAGATATTGTTTTATGCTTGCAACAAACATGGAACGATGGTACACTGTTTCACGTATGAAACAACGGATTCGCACCGCGTTTCATCTAAAGCTATCAAGGGCACGGAAGCCGATGAATAACGAATTTATCTGGGAAACATTCGACAGTCTCTGGAAGACGGTCAACCGGCAGACGCGCCGCGTCGAGGAGTTGGAGGCGCGCGTCATAGACCTGGAGAGCCGTCTGCAAGAGCGCGCCGCCGAAGCCGAGCAGAAGCGTATGGCGCAGACGCACGTGGCGGAGATGCCGGTCGAGCGCGCGGCGTAAAGAGTTTTTGAAGTTTGGAGGACGAGAGCGATGGCGACGGCAACAGCGAACACGGTGGACAGGAAGGCGACGATGCGCGACAAGCGCGCGCAAGGGATCGCCGCGATGGGTTTAGTCTCCCGCGAGGGCGACCGCTTCCGCGTGACCACACCTTCCTTGCGCGGCAAGCGCACGAGCTACGAGGTGTGGCGCGACGAGACGGGACGCGTGCGCTGCTCTTGTCTGGAGTTTGAAGAGATGTCGGCAGAGGACGCGCAGTTTCGCTGCGAGCACATCCTCGCCGTCAAGCATTCGCTGCTGGCGCGCAACACGGAAGCCGTGACGAAGCCGCAGCAGCAGAAGCAGCCCGTCGCAGGCGCGGCGGACGAGCACAAGGGGTCTATGCCCAACACTGAAACTAACACCGCATCCGAGGAGCGCAAGGAAGCGCAAGCCGCACAGGCTGCGACTGAGGCGCGCTCCGAACGGGAGCAAGGCGAACAGGTAGGAACAAACGCGACGGGTGAACCGAGCGCGCGAGTCTCTAGTTTAAGTTCGCTTGCGGCGTACACAAACACAGAGGAGCAAAACGAAATGACTAGGAAGCAAGCAACAGTCGAGCAGGCGGACGACGACATGGACTTCGTCACCGCCGAAGAGCACGAGGCTGCCTCGAACAACGGCTCGGTCGTGCCGATGCAGTTCACGAACACTTTGCGCGTGCTGCGTCAGCCGATTGATCCCAAACTCATCAAGACGCGCGAGGGCTGGCGCGACCGCAACGGCAACCAGCACCTGGTCGAGTACGTCGAGTGGCACACGGTCGCAGACATTCTCGACCGCGTCGCGCCGACCTGGTCGCACTCGGTGCGCGGCATCGTCCAGATCGGCGACATGGTTGCCGTCACCTGTGCGATCACCATCGGCGACGTGACGCGCGAGGGCGTCGGCACGGGCACGGCGGACAACGAGACGGGCATCAAGAAGGCGGAGCACGACGCTTTGAAGCGCGCCGCCATCAAGTTCGGCATCGCGCGCGAGCTGTACCAGCGCGAGTCGGAAGTGATCGAGACGCAGGGCGCGGGACCACAGCCGGGAGATTTCCCGCGCGACCCGCTCGCCAAATCCATGACCGATCTCGTCACGCCAAAACAGCTCGGCATGATCCGCGCGCTCGCTCGCGAGGCTGGCGTGGACGCAGACGAGGAGTGTCAGGCGACTTTGCGCATCCGCACAGAGGAGTTGTCGAAGAAAGCCGCATCGAGCTTCATCGACCACCTCAAAGGGTTGCAGGGCGCGCAAGCACAGCAGCCGATGCGACGGGCGAGCTAAGGCAGTCAGCAGTGAGCGGTGAGCCGTAAGCAGTCATACTGGCTCTTACTGCTTACGGCTCACTGCTCACTGATAAGGGGGTGAGTGAAGATGACAGTAGAAGAGTTGATTCAGGAGAAGCCGCTCGCGCTTGAATTCGTCGAGTACACTGACGAGGCGGAAGCGCGAGTCTCTGAGCCCGTCGTGCACGAAGGCGAAGAGACGACGCAAGAGGCTGGCGAGCAGCAGACGAAGAAGGAGCAGATTCTCGCGCTCTACGAACAGGGCACGACCGACATCGCGCAGATCGTCCGGCGGGTCGCCGCGCGACCCAGTTACGTCGCGCAGGTGCTACAGCAGGCGGGCTACCTGACGGGCTACTTCGATCTCTACACGACGACGGCGCGCGAGCAGAACATCTACTCGCGTTTCTTCCGCAACGTGTTGTCGTTCAAGACGGTCGAGGCGGCGCGCGAATCCGTTCAGAGGATCGACCGGCTCTTTAATTACTTCGAGCGACTCGGCGACCGCGCCGGTCAGCACCAGGCGATGGTCTTGGCGCTGACGGGCAAGAACCGCGCGCGCTGGTCTGGCAAAGCGGAAGAGTCGCAAGTCTTCAGTGAGTGGCTTGCAACCCACTAACGAAGTGCGTCGTGGCAAGGGAGGGTCACCCGTGCCGCGCGCGAAGAACGAGCCAGGGGCGGGTTGAAAGGTGAGTTTCGGGCAAGCGGGACTCACCTTTCTTTTATCAATTCGTATTCATAGCTTTCCGGTTCTACCCTCGCAGTAGTTTTACCTCGCAAGCATTACCTCGCAAATGGTCTGAGACTTTCAGACCTGTTCCGATCATTTTCGGCGGAACGTTCGGCGGCAACAATTCGCCGACGCTCACACCGACATTGATCTATCCCCTCGCGCAACGACTGTCGGCGGCTTTACGAAAATCAAACTCGAAGGAGAAACGAAAATGGCTGGTCAACCTATGCCCTCTCACGGGGCATTCTGCTGGAACGAATTGGCGACGACGGACGCCGCAGGGGCGAAGAAGTTTTACACCGAACTGCTCGGCTGGCAGTTGAAGGAAGGCGACGCCGCGCCGATGGCTTACACAGAGATCGTCGTCGGCGACGCGCACCTCGGCGGCATCTACCAGTCGAGCCCGGAGATGGGTGGAAACATGCCGCCGCAATGGATGGCATACGTCTCGGTGGACGACGTGGACGCTGCGGCAAAGCGCGTCGAAGAGTTGGGCGGCAAGGTGAGAGTCCCGCCCATGGACATTCCCCACGTCGGTCGCTTCTGCGTCATCGCCGACCCGCAGGGCGCGGCGCTCGCGCTCATCACGCTCGCCCGCGAGCGCACCGAAGCTTAAGAGGAGTTCTTATGAACGAATCAACGCACGAGGCGTTCGATCTCACTAAAACTTACGTCCACCTCGAAGCCGGGGGCGGCGCGCAGACGGAAGACGTGGGCGCAGACTTCTGGGCGCGCATCAGTACACGCCCATACGAAGGCATGCGACTCGTCGCCGCCATACGCCACGACGCAGACTCGCCCGCATGGGAGATGCACCCGGCGGGCGACGAGCTGCTGTGCCTGTTGTCGGGCGCGGTCACAGTCGTCTTCGAAGAGGGAGGCGCGGAGCGAACCGTCGAGTTGTCCCGTGCGGGCGAGGCGTGCGTCGTCCGGCGCGGGACGTGGCACAGGCTCGTCGTTCGTGAGCCCGGCGACGTGCTCTTCGTCACGCCGGGCGCGGGGACAGAGCACCGACCGCGCTGAGCGTGCGGCGCACAACACCGAAGGAGAAGGCAAACATGATCAGAAGCATCTTGGCGGTGATCGCGGGGTACGTGGCGATCTTCGTGTTCATCTTCGTGCTCTTCACAGCTCTCTACCTAGTGTTGGGCGCGAACGCCTCGTTCAAACCCGGCTCGTATCAGCCTTCGATCCTATGGCTCGCGTTGAGCACTCCGCTCGCGCTCGTCGCGGCGGTCATAGGCGGCTACCTCTGCGCGGCACTGGTGCGGGGCGAGCGGGTGCCGCTGGCACTGGCGGCGCTCGTCTTCGTCCTCGGTGTCATCTTCGCCGTCCCGATGCTCATGGAATCGGACACGAATGCCGTCCGCACCAGCGACGTTTCCAACATAGAGGCGATGCAGAAGGCGAAGGAGCCCGCGTCGGTGGCGCTCACCAACCCGTTTCTGGGCGCGGCGGGTGTCCTCGTCGGCGCGTGGCTCAGGCGCAGGCGCGCGACGGTCTGACGTCGCTCAAGCAAGCTGCCACAAGAGGCACGGGGATGACGGGGGAACGATGAAGTCGGCATGACGAATGATGAAGTAAGATCAATTTCTCTTCACTTCACCGTTCAGCGTTGCGCGCTCATACTTCTCCCTCTGTGATCTCCGTGCCCTCTGTGGCTAACCATCTTGCCTTCCCTCTCCGTCTCACCCTCCGGTAAGATCACGGCACACAGCTAATCCAACGAGCGAGGGTATGAAAGATGGCTCCGGCGAAGAACGAAGACCTGCACGGCAACGTGCCGGACACGGCGGCGGTCGCGTTGCTTTTGATCGACGTGATCAACGATCTCGAATTCGAGGGCGGCGAGAACCTGCTCCGGCACGCGCTGCCTGCGGCGAAGCGGCTCGCCGAGTTGAAACGGCGCGCGCGCGAGGCGGGAGTCCCCGTCATCTACGTCAACGACAACTTCGGTCGCTGGCAGTCGGACTTCAAAAAGCTCCTTGAACACTGTCTCGAAGAGGGCGTGCGCGGGCGTCCCCTGGCGGAGTTGCTGCCGCCGGATGAAGAGGCGGACTACTTTGTGCTGAAGCCCAAGCACTCCGGCTTCTTCTCCACCACGCTCGACATCCTGCTCGACTACCTGCAAGTCAAGACGCTCGTCGTCACGGGACTTACCGGCGACATCTGCGTGCTCTTTACCGCGAGCGACGCTTACATGCGCGACTTCAACCTGCTGATTCCGAAAGACTGCGTCGCCTCGCAGAACGCGCGCGAGAACGAGCACGCGCTCGAACACATGCGTCGCGTGCTCAAAGCCGACACGCGAGAGTCCGTCGAAATTGATTTCGCAGAGTTGCAGCGAGAGGCGCAAGCGCAGCCCGCCAAGCCCAACCCGCAGTCGCAACAGTTCGCCGAAGGCAGTTGATAGCTGGGAGCGCGGGCATCCTGCCGGCCGTGAGCGCGCCAGCGCGAAAAGAAGAAGCGCCACCGATCAAGACATTCTTGATCGGTGGCGCAAACTTTTAAGCGTGCTTTGGCACGCACAGGCTGGGCAGGATGCCCTCGCTCCCAGACGGCGCACACTACAAATAGAAAGGTCGCAGATCATGTCGATCTGCGACCCCTTCTTGTTTGTCGTCGAGTCCGAAAGCTTTACTCGAACGTCTTCGTCTGCGGATTGCGACCGCGCTGCGCGGCGGCGGCAAGCTCGCGCGCGCGTGGCAGCGCGTCAATCGCTTTGGTGACCTGCGGATCGTCCGCGACGTTGACCTGCGCGGCGGCGACCGTGCCGTAGGCGGCGGTGCCGATCTCGAAGCGGAGTTGGCGACTGATGTAGTCGCGCGCCTTGTCGAGCCCTGCATCCGTGAGCTTGTAGCTTTCGTCGGCGAGCGCGTAAGCCTTGAACGCCTTGAAGAGGTTGTCCGTGACGGGGTACTCGTCCGTCTTGATGACGTGGTTGAACTCGATCCCGCGCGACAGCTTGTAGTCCTCGAAGCCGCGGACGCGACCACTCACCAGCTCACGCACGAACCCGAAGATCGGATCGAAGAGACGCTGCTGCGTCGGGCTGATGAGCCGCGGCTTCACCGCGTCGTCCGGGCTAATGCCGCCGCCGCCGTAAACCTTGCGCCCCGTGTCGGTCAGGCTCTCCGGTCCCGTCGGCTTTGGCGCGGCGGCGCTCTTGTTATCGTCGCCGCCCAGACCCTGCCCCTTCGTGTAGTAGTCGTAGAGACCTTCGTTCGAGTAGTCGCGCTGAATGAGGCGACCCGAAGGCGTGTAGTACTTCGTCGAGGTCAAGGTCAGCGCCGTGCCGTAATCCATCGGGATGATCGACTGCACGAGACCCTTGCCGAAACTGGTCTCACCGATGACGAGCGCGCGGTCGTGATCCTGCAATGCGCCTGCGACGATCTCTGACGCCGACGCTGTGTTGCGGTTAACCAACACGACGAGCGGGACGCCGTCGGGCGTGCTGTTCGTCGAGTTGTA
This sequence comes from Acidobacteriota bacterium, assembly GCA_032230165.1. Taxonomy (GTDB): domain Bacteria; phylum Acidobacteriota; class Blastocatellia; order Pyrinomonadales; family Pyrinomonadaceae; genus JAIVGV01. The sequence continues at coordinate 6,784 of JAVXVR010000467.1, forward strand.
GCTGCGGTCAACTCCGGCGATGCGCCCGCGCTGCGAAAGCACGAGTTGCCCGCGACCGAGGAAACGCTCGGCGACCTTGACCGCCTGATCCAAGAGACCGCCGGGGTTGTTGCGCAGATCGAGGACAAGCTGCGTCATGCCCTGCTTGTGCAGATTTTCGAGCCCGTCGATGAACTCCTCGGCGGTCGTGCGATTGAACTGCGTGATGCTGATGTAGCCGACGCCAGGCTTGATCATGTAGGCGTCGGGCACGGTCGGCTGCGGCACGGTGTCGCGCACGACCTCGACCGTCTCGCGCACGCCCGTCGCGGCGCGCTCCAACAGAATCTTCACGGTCGAGCCCTTCGGACCGCGAATCCAGTCTCTCACTTCGGCGGAGAGCTTGCCCTTCGTGGACTTGCCGTCGACTTCAAGAATCTTGTCGCCGTAGCGAAGACCTGCGCGCGCCGCCGGGCTGTTCTCGAAGGTCGCCAGGATGAAAGTGTCGGTCTGACCGTTGTTGATCGCGTGATTGATGATCGACGCGCCGACGCCGAAATACTCCGAGCGCCAGTCAGTCTGCAATTCCTCGAACTCTTTCGAGTCGTAATAGTTCGAGTGCGGGTCGAGCGTGCGCAGCATCCCGATGATCGACGATTTGAAGACCGTGTTGTAGTCGAGCTTCACGCCGTCCACGTAGTTGTCCTGCACGATGGAGAGCGCCTCGGCGAAGTCCTCTTCGAGCGCGCCGGTGGCGTCCGCCGCAGGGCGTGCGGGTGTGGCGCGCGTGCCGCGCGGCGGCGTGGCGGTATTAGGCGTGGTGCGCGCTTCGCCGCGGCGCGGCGCGGTCTGCTGCGCGAAGACGATGGAGAAACCGAGTACGATTGCGAGCGGCGCGAGCGCGTAGCGGGATAATCTATTTTTCACCGTTCTTGATAACCTCTCGAAGAACTCGTCCGCGCGGGGGCGGCGACCCGTCGTCGCACTTGATCCCAAGGGGACGCCCGCCGGGGCAGGTTTTTGTATAGTAATGGATGACAGAACGCGCGGCAAGGTTGCGCCGCTCGCACGTCGCATGACTCACCAAAATAAACGAAGTTCCACCCTAAAAAAGAACCGCCCGGCAGCGTGTCGTGACTGCCGGGCGATTTCCTGTTGGGTAATTACCTTTCTACTGACCGGGGACGAGGAACACGTCCCATGCCCAGCGACCCACTTGCGCGCCGTGCGTGTCTCTCACCTTCGCGCGATAGCGGAAGCGGTTGCCATACGCATCTGTACGCTTCGACACTTTATAAGCAAGCGAAATGGAATCGACGCCCAAGTCTGGCAGCGTGTGCAACTCACTCGCTTCCGAGACGCCGTTGTGGTTCGTATCTTGCCACAATCGCAGGCTGGCGAAGATCGCATCGCGGCTGTCAATCACCCCGTCACCGTTACCGCCGCTAGTCGATTTGTCGTACTCGGCTAAGGCGAGGAAGCCGTTCTTCGGCGTTCCCGCCGGAGGGTTGGGCTGCGGCGTGAAGTTGCCGAATAGCTCCCGCCCATTATCTATCGTGCCGTTGCCGTTGCGGTCTAAGGCGAGCCACGCATCATCCGCGCCTGCGGCAGTCCACGCGAGCCTCTCCGCCTGCCCGTCGCTGTTGAGATCAAAGTCCACGCCGCGCGCCGCGTCCGTCAGGTTGAAGCCGTCGCCCGCCACATCGACGAGAACGGGCGAGGGGTAATTCGTGCAGCAGTTGGCTCCGTCGCCGAAGTAGCTCTCAGGGCAGCCGTTATTGAAGGGGTAGAGGCAGGCGTCGGCGTCTATGTCGGTGCCAGCGAAACCGTCCTCGCCCATCGGTCGGCTACATGTGGACGGGCAGCTACCGCCACCGCCGCTACCGTTCGGGCAACACCACCCTGCGACCTCCTCATAGCCGGGAAGACAGCCGCCATCAAAGCCCTGAGTGGTACAGCCGCTAGCCAAAAATGAGCACTCCCACGTGCAGTATGGCTCTTTGAGCCATTTACAGTTAGTTGAGGGAGGGGTGCCGGGAGGAGGAGGCGTAGGACAACTCACAGGAGTAGGCGTAGGAGTTGCTGCCGCACAGCCGCTGCAAATTTTTGTACTTACCTTGACTACTTCGCCTTCCATCCACGAAATCTTGTAGCTCTCAAAATTTGGAGCCGAGCCCGTACAAGCACAAGAACAGTCCGTTGTGTCGCCGTGATTTACACAACCCTCTATCCCGCCCGGAATAGTGTTGTTGCAACCTTCGAACGTATAACTTACGTCACATTTCGATTCACCTAGGCTGTTTGTCCCTGTGGTTGTGCTACAAGCAGTGATGCGTTTACAGCCACGAATCAAGGCTTGAGTTTGTTGGGCTTAACTGTGGAAGTATAAAGCGAGCGAGCATATCAGTAAACAAAATGTGAGGGCGGCGACTCTCATCTATATATTCTCCTTAGGCGGGAAATCCTTCCATGCGACTCCACTTGAACGTTACTCTATAGTTGTGGCGTAAGTAGCGTCTCC
>JAVXVR010000498.1:0-3200 GCA_032230165.1 Acidobacteriota bacterium
CGCGGGCGGCAACGCCTACGTGACCGGCACGACCAGCTCCACGGACTTCCCTGCAACTGGCTCCACGCAAGCCTGCTCCAACTCCGCCGGCGACGCCTTCGTCACGAAGCTGAGCCCAGCGAGCGCAGTCGTTTACTCCACGTGCGTCGGCGGGGGCGGACAAGATCAGGGGCTCGCCGTCACTGTGGACGCTGGCGGCGCGGCTTACGTCGTTGGCGTGACCAACTCGTCGAACTTCCCGACGACCTCTTCGTCACTGCGACCGATGCTCGGCGGCGGCACAGACGCCTTCGCCGTGCGCATCGGTTCCGCAGCCGACTTGAGCGTCGCCATTGACGCCTCGCGCGAGACGGTCATGATCGGCAACGACTTGGTGTACACGATCACAGTCACCAACTCGGGTCCCTCGACCACGGTTGCCACACTGACCGACACACTGCCCGCAGGCGTCACTTTCGTCTCAGCGGCGGCGACGCAAGGCGTCTGCACAGGGACGAGTAACGTCTCCTGCTCGCTCGGCGAAATGACGGCACAGTCCACCGCCACTCTCACGCTCACTGTCAGACCAACCTCGGCGGGCGCGTTGAGCAACACGGTGTCGGTCGCGGGCGGCGAGTTCGATCCCAACACGGCGAACAACACGGCGACGCGAGCCGTCAACGTTTCGTCTCACCCGTCTATCATTGGGAAGGTTTCGGACGCGGGCGGCTCCGCCTTCAGCGGCGTGACGGTATCGCTCGGCGGCGCGCAATCTGCCTCGGCGACGACGGACACTAAAGGCATTTACCAATTCACCGAACTGACGGACGGCGGCAACTACGTCGTCACGCCCTCGAAGGCTGGCTTTACTTTTACGCCGCTCTCACGCAACTTCACCGATCTGAAACAGGACGCGACTGCCGACTTCGCCGCCGCGCCGTGCTCATACAGCATCTCCCCGCCGACGCAAGACTTCACCGCCGCGGGCGGCGCGGGCAGCGTCACGGTCACCGCCAACGGCGACTGCCCTTGGACGGCAAAGAGCGGCGCAGACTGGATCACGATCACGTCGGGCGCGAGCGGTCATGGCAGCGGCACGGTCAGTTTCTCCGTCGCGCCGACGAACGCCCCGCGCGGCGGCTACATCACGGTCGCGGGTCAAACTTTCGGCGTGTGGCAGGAATTCAATTCATGCGACGCGCCCTCGTTCGTGCAGGCACGCGCTTACACTCTACCCAACCGCCCGCTAGGGATCGGGCTCGTCGCGGCTGACTTCAACCACGATGGCAAGCTCGACCTCGCCACCCTCGTGGAGAATCCAAGAAAGATTGCCGTCCTGTTCGGTAACGGCGCGGGCGGCTTCGGGGCTCCGTCATACTTCACTCCGGGCTTGGACGACAGTGCGCTCACGTCCGGCGACATCAACGGCGACGGCAACGTGGATTTAATCTCGACCGATCTCTTCGCCGTACATTTCCTGTTCGGTGACGGCGCGGGCGGCTTCAGCGCGCCGACTAAAATCTCGCTCAGCAACCGCTTCCACTACTCGACGACTGCCGCCGACTTCAACGGCGACGGCAAGCTCGACCTCGCCGTGTCTTACCAGAACAACGACAGCACGAGCAACGTGGTCTCGGTCGTGCTGGGCGACGGGGCGGGACATTTCGGCGCGCCCTTGAACGTCTTCACCGGGCAAGCGGCGGCGGTCGCCGACTTCAACAGCGACGGCAAGCTCGATCTGGCTATCCTTACCGGGTTTAATAACGTGTCCGTCCGGCTCGGCGACGGCACGGGCAACTTCGGGGCGGCGATCAACACCCCCTCGACCATCGCCCAGACTAATCTGGTCGCAAAGGACGTAAACGGCGACGGTAAGCTTGATCTGATTGCCGCGACGGGCACCCAACTCGGCGATGGTGTGGGTGGCTTCGGTGCAGTCATCCCCACCCCTGGCAACTTTCAGTCGACTTCCGTCGCGGTGGAGGACTTCAATAACGACGGTAAGCCAGACCTCGCCGTGGCGACGAGCGGCGTCTCGATCTTACCTGGAGATGGCACAGGACACTTCGGAGCCGCCATCGAGTTCCCGGCTAGGTCTCAGGGCTACAGTACGGTGATTGGCGACTTTAACGGCGACGGCCGTCCCGATCTGGCAACGGCGAATTACAACTCCGGCTCGGTCGTGGTCATGCTTAACGGGTGTCACGCCGCTGCGGGCGTAAGCATCACGGGTCGGGTGGCGAACGAGGACGGCGGCGGCATGTCCGGCTTCTTCGTGAAGTTGACCAGCCAGAAGCTCGGCACCATCACGACGGTCACAGATTCGGGCGGCAACTACGCGTTCCGCGACCTGTCGCGTGACGATGACTACTCCATCACGGCGGAGTTGTCCCCGTACACCTTCCCGATCCAGACGGTCAACCACCCGAACGCGGACACGGTCGTCAATTTCACGGCGACGCTTGGCGGTGTGCGATTCGTACCGGGAAGTTATGAGGTTGGCGAGGGCGACGATCACGTCACCTTAACGGTCGTACGCTCCGGGGACACGACCTCAGCCGCGACCGTCTCCTACACGACGATAGACGATCAGGCGGCGGTGAGCTGCAACGACACGGCGCACAACTTTGGCGCGGCTTACGCGCGCTGCGATTACGCGACGACCGTGGACACGCTCACCTTCGCGCCCGGCGAAACGTCAAAGACGATCACCGTCCCCATCATCGACGACGCGCACGTCGAGGGCGATGAAACCTTCCGCGTGCTACTCTTCAACGCACAGGGCGTGACGCAGGGCACGCCCATCATCGCAGGGGTCACGATCCGGGACAACGACACGGGTTCGTCGCCCAATCCGATTTTCAACACAACGTTCTTCGTCCGAATGCAGTACCTCGACTTCCTCTCCAGAGACCCGGAGCCGGGCGAGCCGTGGTCGGCGACCCTCGACAACTGCGCCCCGAACGACACGCGCTGCGACCGCATCTCGGTCTCTTCGTCCTTCTTCCGCTCGCCGGAGTTCCAGTTCAAGGGCTTGTTCGTCTTCCACTTCTACAAGGTCGCGTTCGGGCGGCTGCCGACCTACACCGAGGTTGTCGCCGACATGCGCCGCGTAACCGACCCGACCACGTCCGGGGTGCAAGCGAAGAAGGCAGCTTTCACGAACGCCTTCGTGCAGCGTCCGGAGTTCAAGAACTTGTATGACTCACTCTCGAACGTGG
>JAVXVR010000502.1:0-9530 GCA_032230165.1 Acidobacteriota bacterium
ACCTTCGCGCTCTACTCGCTGATGTTCTCCTTCAGTCTGCTGATCCCCGTCTTCGTGGCGATGACGGCAGGGACGCAGATCGCCGGCGAGGCGCGCGCCGGGACGCTGCGCATGATCGCTGTGCGCCCCGTCTCGCGCACTACGCTCTTCCTCTCAAAGTTTATGATCGTCGCCCTCCACACTTTTCTGCTGGTCTCGTTCTTCATCGGACTCAACCTGCTCGTCGGTCTCCTTTTCGTCGGCTGGGGTAGCTTGGAACTCTACCCGGGTCCGCTCAATCTGGTGGACGAGCCGGGGAGGCTCGCGCGCGACGAGGCGCTGTGGCGTTTCGCCTACGCCGCCGTTTCGGGGACGTGGGCGCTGCTCGTCGTCGCCGCCATCGGGATGCTCTTCTCCGTCGTACTGGAGACATCCGTCACGGCGACGGCGCTCACCTTCTCGCTCTATCTGGCGTTCTTCATCGTTGGCAGGATCGAGTTCTTCGAGCACCTCCGCCCGTATCTTTTCACGACCGACATGGACTTCTGGCGCGACGTCTTCAAGCCCGACATCCCCTGGCAGAGCCTCTACCACTACGGCGGCGTCTGCGGCGCTTACACCTTCGGCGCGCTGCTCGCCGCCGCCTCGATCTTTGATCGGAAGGACATCAGTTGTTAGCGAAGCTACTCCTCGCCGCGCTGTGCGCTCTGATGATCGGCGTCGCACTCCGCTTCGAGCCGTCACGCGCGCGTGCCCCGCTCGCCTCGCGCCCGCCCGACGGCGTGCGGCTGCGCCTCATGACGTGGAACATCGGCTACGCCGAACTCGAAGCAGACACGCGTGCCCACACCAAAGACCTGAAGTCCGTGGCGGAGACGATTCTCGCGAGCGACCCGGACGCCATCGCGTTGCAGGAGTTGACGGGCGAGGAGCAACTGAGAACCCTGCTCGGGTATTTGCGCGGTCGCTATCGCGGCGCGGCGGCGCGAGCCGCGGGGCAGGATCGGGTCGAGGCGGTTTTGGTGAAAGACGCGGGCGCGCGTTTCGAGGACGTGCCGGGCGGCGCGAAGTACGCGCTCGGCGCGACTTTCCGCCCGCGCCCGGGGCTCCCGCAGATCGAGTTTGTCAGCGCGCATGCCGACGCCTTCAGCGCGGCGCGGCGGCGTGACTACACGGAGCACGTCGTTGACTGGGTGCGCGCACGCCCATCGGGCGATGTCGTCTTCGTCGCTGGCGATTTTAATTTCGAGCTTGGAGAGAGGGACGAGTCACACCTCTACACCGACGACCTCAGGCACGACGCCGAGGCGTACAACCTCCTCCTGAAATACTTCCGCGATCTGGGGCGCGACGCTGGCGACACGGCGATCAACGACCGGCGCATTGATTACATCTTCGGCACGCCCGAGGTCGCGCGACTGCTGCGCGCCGAGGTGCTCCACGGCGCGGCGGTCGGGCGAATGGATCACGCGCCGCTGCTCGTCGAAATCTCCCTTTGAGATGAGCAACGGTACAGAGGCATTAAGGATTCCGAACGCAATGGGCGACGCGGTATTACGAACCGAGCGGCTGACTAAAAAGTATCGCGGGCGCGTGGCGGTCGAAGGGCTCTCGCTTGAAGTCGCGCGCGGGGACATCTACGGCTTCCTGGGTCAGAACGGCGCTGGCAAATCAACCACCATCCGAATGGCTCTCGGGCTCGTGCGCCCGACCTCGGGGCGCGTGTGGCTGCTGGGGCATGACGCGGTGAAAGACTCGCGACGCTCACGCCAGCGCGTCGGCGGGATCGTCGAAGCGCCCGCCTTCTACGAGAACCTTTCGGGCTTGCAGAACCTGCGCATATTCGCCGCGATGTCGGGCGGCGCGGATCGCCGACGCGTCGAGTCCATGCTCGACCTCGTCGGGCTCGCCGGGCGCGGGCGCGATCCGGTGCGCACCTACTCGCATGGGATGCGGCAGCGCCTCGGCATCGCGCAGGCGCTCTTGCCCGATCCGGAGTTCGTCATCCTCGACGAGCCGACCGACGGGCTCGATCCGCAGGGCATTCGAGAGGTGCGCGGCTTGATCCGGCGGATGCGAGACCAACTCGGTCTCACCGTGATGCTCTCGAGCCATCTGCTTAACGAGGTGGAGCAACTCTGCAACCGTGTGGCGATCATCGACCGTGGGCGACTGCTTTACCAGGGCGGCGTCGGCGAACTGACGGCGGCGGGTAAGCTCTTCAGGCTTCGGGTTGATCGGGCGGAGGACGCTTACCAACTTCTGTCCCGCGATCCGGAAGTCTCCGTAAACCGCGACGGCACACAAGTCCTCTACGTCAAAACGGCGGACGAGCACATCCCGGTCGTCAACGCGCTTCTGGTTGAGCGCGGCTTCCGCGTGATGGAGCTTTCGCCCCAGCGCGAGACGCTCGAAGAAGTGTACTTCCGGCTCATACAAGAGGCGCGGCGTTGACGCGCGCTGAACTCTTGAATTAACCTACATATTCTCTGCGAGGCTGGTTGAAGGGACTCACGCCCGCCGCATCCATCATGCGCTCACGAACCCGCGCGCCGGTTCGCCCGGTCAGTGAGCGGGACGGGAGAGAAGCCTTCCCACGTTTGATCCACTTGTTCCCCTCGCGCGCCGCCTGAAGGCGCGCAGCCCGGCACGGGCAGCGGGAGGCTCGCCGGTAATCCGAACACGCGCGACTGCGCGTAATGATCCCCGCACGCGAACTCGGCGACCGCCCCGACAAGCCAACCTGCGTGCGACGGCGCACGCGAACCGCCACGAGGGCGCTTGAGGGGGCACAGGTACAACTGACGTGGGAAGAGGGAGCAACACCCGACTAATCCTTTTCTTCACCGCTCTCACCGTCGTCGTCACGATGCTCGTGATTCTGGTGTGGGAGAAGCTGCTGCTGCATCCTGTCTTCTCGTGGGTGGATGTGCACTACAGCGATCTCGCTCCGAGCCTGCGCGTAACGTACGAACAGCGCGTCGAACACTTCTTCATCTCGACGACCGTTGACGTGATCGTCGTCTCGCTGCTGCTCCGGATCGTCAACCGGCAGCAGCACAAGCTCGCGTCGAGCGAGGAGCGTTACCGCGCCCTCTTCGCGCACGCCAACGACGGCATCGCCGTCCTCACCGACACCGATCACCGGCTCGTCGAAGTCAACGGCAGGTTTGCCGAAATCTTCCGCGCGCCGCGGCGGGAACTTGCCGGAAAGACCCTGCGCGACCTCGGCTGGGACGGCGACGCACACGCGCCCTCTTTCGACGCCATGCTCAAGCGCGCCGACGCGGGCGAGTTCGAAACGGTGGCGAAGACCGCCGAAGGAACGGAGCGACCCGTCCACATCTCCTTCAGCACGCTGACGACCGGGGCGGAGCGACTCATCGTCCTCATCGTGCGCGACCTCTTCGAGCAGAAGAAGCTTGCCGCCGAGAAGGAGTTGATCCAGCTCCAGCTCTTCCAGGCTTCCAAGCTCGCCTCCGTCGGCGAACTCTCGGCGGGCGTGGCGCACGAGATCAACAACCCGCTTAACGGCATCATCAACTTCGCCCAACTGCTCAAGGACGACGGCGTGGCGCAGACCGACACGCAGGCGCAGATGCTCGACGGCATCATAGAAGAGGGCTCGCGCATCACGCGCATCGTGCGCGATCTGCTGACGTTTGCGCGCCACGAGTCGCACGAGCTACGACCCGTCAATCTCACCGAAGTGATCACCACCTCCGTCTCGCTCTTCGGTCATCAGCTCGACAAGGACGGCGTCGCGCTCGAAGTCCGGCTCGCCACCGATCTGCCGCCCGTGCTCGCCGAAGGGTCGCGGCTCAGGCAGGTGGTCGTCAACATGATCAGCAACGCGCACAACGCGCTGCGCGAGAGCGGCTCGCGCGACAAAATCTTCCGCATCTCAGCCTCCGCCGCGCAGGTGGAAGGGCGGCGCGTCGTGCGCGTGGAGTTTTTCGACAACGGCGTCGGCATCCGTCAGGAATACCTCAACAAGATTTTCGATCCCTTCTTCACCACGCGGCGCGACGCCGGGGGCACCGGGCTCGGTCTGAGCCTGAGCTTCGGCATCGTCGCCGAGTTCGGCGGGACGATCCGGGCAGAGAGCGAGGAGGGGCGCTACACGCGCTTCATCGTCGAACTGCCCGTCGCCGCCGATGGGCGAGACCCACACCATGCCGAAGATATTGCTCGTTGACGACGAACCCAGCATACGCTTCAGCGTCTCGGAGTTCCTTCGGCGCGCGGGCTATGACGCGGTTGCCGCCGCCGACTACGACGCCGCGCTCGCGAACTTCGACGCAGGCGACTTCGACGCCGCGGTCATCGATATTGTCCTGCCGCGCAAAAGCGGCGTCCTCCTGCTCGAAGAGCTGCATCGACGCATGCCCGATCTCCCCGTCGTGATGATGACGGGCGAGCCGAACATCATGATCTTGCCGGAGATCGTGCGCGCGGGCGCTTACGACTTTCTCACCAAGCCCGTGACCAAGGACGTGCTGCTGCGCGCGGTCGCCCGCGCCGTCGAGCGCAAGCGTCTGAGCGATGAGAAGCACAGGCTCGAACAGGAACTGGTGCGCCATGCCGAAGAATTGGAAGAGGCAATCGCTACGCGCACCACAGAACTGGTCGAGGCGCGCAACTTCCTCAAAGCCGTCGTTGATAGTCCGGTCGAATACGCGCTCGTCGTCACCGACACGGAGGGTCGCGTGACGCTCTTCAACCGCGGCGCGGAGCTGATGTTCCGGCAGGCAACTGCCGAGGCGCGTGGTCGCCCCGCGCGGGAGCTGATCGGGGAAGGGACAGACTCCGCGCGCGCGGACGCAACGCGCGCCGAGATCGCGACGGAAGGAGTGCGCGGCACTACGTCGGAGATCGTCGCGCGACGCGCGGACGACACGTGCTTCGTCGCGTCGCTCTCGATCACGCCCGTGCGCGCGGCGGGCGGGCAACTGCTCGGTCATCTCGCCGTCGTCAAGGACTTGACCGCCGAGCGCGAGCGCGCCGCAGAGATGAACCGGATGCGCGACCGGCTCACGCAGAACGAGAAGATCGCCGCGCTCGGTCGCATGGCGGCGCAGGTCGCGCACGAGGTGAGAAACCCGCTGACGGGCTTGCGCCTCTACGCGATGCACCTGCGCGGCAAGCTCGGCGACCGCTTCACGACGGAAGAGACAGCGCTGTGCGAAAAGATTCTCCTCAGCATCGATCATCTCTCGAACACGACCGAGCAAATCTTAAACGTCGCGCGCCCAATCAAGCTCGTCCTCGCGCCGCGCCGCGTCGAGCCGCTCGTCGGCGACGTGCTGCAACTGCTCGACTCGCAGTTGCGCGTGTGCGGCGTCGAGGTCAGACTCGACTTCAACGACGAAGTGCGACCGGCGTTGATCGACGAGGCTTCGATGCGCTCGGCGCTCGTCAACCTCCTGCTCAACGCCGTCCAGTCGATGCCGACCGGCGGCACGCTCTCGATCACGGCGCGCGCCGACGGCGACTCGCTTCTCGTCGAGATCGGCGACACAGGCTCCGGCATGACGCCGGAGCAGTCGGCGCAGGTCTTCGAGCCCTTCTACACGACGAAGACCCGCGGGCTCGGTCTCGGAATGCCTTACGCGAAGCGCGTCATAGAGGAGCACGGCGGCGCGATCCGTTTGGAGAGCGAGCCGGGGGCGGGCACGAAGGTGGAAATCAGACTCCCACTCACGGAGGCGAACAGCGATGCCGTCTAAAGAATCGATCCTCATCGTTGACGACGAGCGCAGCATCACGGAGGCGCTCGAACTCATCCTCGGTGAACAGGGCTATCACATCGAGACGGCGCAGACCGCCGCCGAGACTGAACGACTCGTCGCCGCGCACACCTTCCAACTGGTCTTCATCGATCTGCGCCTCCCCGATTCGAGCGGCATTGACCTGCTCACGCGCGTTAAGTCGGAAAGCTCCGGCAGCGAGATCGTCTTGATGACCGGGCACGGCTCGCTCGACGTGGCAATCGAGGCGATCAAGCGCGGTGCATACTACTATCTGGAAAAACCTTTCACGCCCGAACAGGTCGTCGTGCTCGCCACGCGCGCGTTGCAGTTCGCCGCCGTGCGCGAGGAGAACCGTGTGCTGCGGCGCACGCTCGCCAGCGACGGCGCGCCGTTCGGCATCATCGGGCGCAGCCCACAGATGCACCAGATTTTTGAAACGATCCGCGCGACCGCCCCGTCCGACGCCTCCGTCCTCATCGAGGGCGAGTCGGGCACGGGCAAGGAGCTGATCGCGCAGGCGTTCCACCAGCAGAGCAGTCGCGCCGAGCGACCGTTCACGCGCATCAACTGCGCCGCCATTCCGCGCGACCTGATGGAGTCGGAACTGTTCGGCTACAAGAAGGGCGCGTTCACGGGCGCGGATCGCGATAAGCGCGGGCTTATCGAGGCGACGCAGGGCGGCACACTTCTCTTAGTCGAGATCGCCGAGATGCCCGTGCACCTCCAGACCAAGCTGATGCGCGTGCTGCAAGAGCGGAAGTTGCGACGCCTCGGCGATGAGCAGGAGATCAGCGTTGACTTCCGCCTCGTCGCCGCGACCAATCGCAACACGTCGCAGGCGGTCGAGGAAGGGGCACTGCGCAAAGACCTCTACTTCCGCATCTCGACGATCAAGATCGAAGTGCCGCCCCTGCGCGAGCGCCCCGACGACCTGGCTGTCCTCGCCGAACACTTCCTGCTCCGCTACGCCGAGAAGTATCTCAAGCCCGTGCGCGATATCTCCGCCGAGACCTTCGCGATCCTTGCGCGCTACGAGTGGCCCGGCAACGTGCGCGAGCTGGAAAGCGTCGTCGAGCGATCAGTGCTCTTCTGTCAGGGCGCGCAGCTCACGCCGAAGGAGTTGCCCACGCACTTGCAGGGCGCGCACGCGAGCCGCCTCCACTGGGCAATCCCGCCCTACATGTCGCTCGAAGAGATCGAGCAGGAGGTTATCGCGCAGACTCTGGAGCGCACCGGCGGCAACGTCAAGAAGACCGCGCAGATTCTCAAGCTCCATCGCCCCACTCTCTACCGTAAGCTCAAGCGCATGAACTATCAGCTCCGGGAGAAGCCCGACGAGAAAGTCGGCAACGCTTAAGGCTGCCGCGCCTCCTTCGTGTCGGCGTCGCTCGCCCGCCCCCCCCGCGCCATTCGTCGTGCATCGCGGCTCAGGAATTGCACACCGCAGCGAGGGATCGCGCCGCTGAGCGTGCGAGGGAAGGGCTGTGATGAAGAAGTGTCGGGTCTTGATCGTCGAAGACGAGCAGAGCGTGGCGGACGCGCTGAGGATAATTATGGAGGACGAAGGCTGCGACGTGTCGGTCGCCATCTCCGGACTCGACGGCTTGGAGCAAGACGCGCGGCGCGAGTTTGATCTGGCGATCACGGACGTGAACCTGCCGGACGTTTCCGGACTCGAAGTGTTGCGCCGACTGCGCGAGTCTTCGCCGCCCCGCCCGGTCATCGTCATCACCGCGCATTACACGCCGGAGATCGTCTCGGCGGCGAAGGAGCACGGCGCGCTCGCAGTCCTCCCCAAGCCCTTCTTCCCGTCCGACATCATCAACCTTGTCCGGCAAGTTTTCTCCGACATGGACGGCGTATCACAAGGATGAGGACGCTGGCGGGACGACTCGCAAACACACGCGGACTGGTTCACGGCGCATCACCGCGACTGTGCTTGTGATTCATGGTGAAACACGGCGAGATAAGTTTAACTGTCGTCCTTTCCCTCAACTCGCATCGCTAAACAGCTGGAAACAGTCGGAGATAATTGCCGCCGCCCTGTCGAGAACTCGATCTCGTTCGAGCGGAATGCCCCTTGCTAACATTTTGACTTGAGACCATAATGCGCGCGTCAACTTACTTCACGTCGCCCGTCCCAAACTGATTTTCATGCGTCACTGTTCGGTAATAAAATTCGACGCAGCGTCACACGTCGCCCGCTCCATCATGGCGGCGCTGTTGATTTTTGCCACGCTAGCGAGCGCCACGCGCGCCGACGCCGTTTTCGTCGTTAGTCCGGCGATGGACTGTTGCAAAGGAATGGGCGGGGCGATGAAGGACTCTTGTCCTATCATGCGCCTGAAAGGCGTGCGGCGGACAGAGCTGAAACAAGCCGATCCGATCTGCCGTGCAGGCGCGCTATCATCAGCCTCCGGTAAAGCGACTCACGGGCATCACACCGCGCACATGCAGACGCTTTTCGTCGGCGGGATGAAAGACATCAAGGATGTATCGTCGCGGGATAGTCCGGCGCACGCCATGTCATCTCTCGCCTCCGTCTCTCAGCCCTGCCCGTCGGACTGCTGTTGCCAGACTAACTCTCTGACGCGAACCCAGCGCCCGCGCGACGAGGCGGCGATCTCAAACAAGCTACGCCCGCGCCCGCCCACGTCCGGCGTCGTTCGGCAAGTCTCGCGCGCGGTTCGCAAGGGCGACTCCGAAGCACGCCGCCAGTACCCGCCAAGAGCGCCACCCGCCTCTCTCTAACACGTCAGCTTAAGCAACCGCAGCATCTCTTGCGATCTCGCCTTCGCGGCGAAGCGGACTTGCAAGCGCAACGCTCGACCCACGCTGGGCGTGGCACGCGCGACGCCGTCCGCATCTCCACGCGCCTGACGACGGATCGGGAGACACTGCAAACGAACTGACTATCAACGCGCCGCGTCGTGAAGCTCCGACAGGCGTCCGATCATTCGGAGTGCATAGCCCCTCCGACGAGAGAGGAAAGATCATGTTTTCGCCTCACAATATTTCATCACATCATCACAGCACGGGCGCGCTCGTGCTCCGTGTGATCCTGGCGGGCGTGCTGCTCTCCGGCGTCTTCCCAGCGTTCGCACAGCAAGCCATCACCTCCGCCACGCTCAGCGGTCGCGTCGAAGATGCGAACGGCGCGACGGTCGCAGGCGCAGCCGTTAAAGCCACGAACCTTGAGACAAACCAGACGCGCACGGCGACGAGCGATGCGGAAGGTCGCTACCGCTTCGCCTATCTTCCGGTCGGGGCATATCAACTCGGGGTCGAGCGCGCAGGCTTCGCCCCGCTCAACGCGCGCATCACGCTCACCGTCGGGCAAGCTCTGGACGTGCCGCTGAGGCTCTCAGTCGCGGGTGTTGCGGAGAACGTCGTCGTCGCGAGCGATGCGCCGGTCGTCGAGACCGTCCGCACGCAGGTCTCGGAAACGATCCGCCCGCGCGAGATCGACAGCCTGCCCTTGAACGGTCGCAACTATCTCGATCTCGCCCTGCTCGTCCCCGGCGTCTCGCGCACGAACACGGGCAGCAACCAACGCTTCGCCGAGACCGCCGCCGTCCCCGGACAGGGCATCTCCGTCGCCGGTCAGCGCAACTTGAACAACAGCTTCGTCGTTGACGGTCTCTCGGCGAACGACGACGCGGCTGATCTGGCGGGCACGTTCTACAGCGAGGAAGTGATCCGCGAGTTTCAGATCGTCACCTCCGGCGGCATCGCGGAGTTCGGGCGCGCTTCGGGCGGCGTCGTCAACGTCATCACGCAGTCGGGCACGAACGAGCA
>JAVXVR010000532.1:0-6939 GCA_032230165.1 Acidobacteriota bacterium
ATCCGTGCAAGCAGGTAAAACCTTATGGCGACGCAGACCGTGAGCACTGAAACCGCGACGCAAACAGACGCACGGGCGACGACTGGCGACGCGTGCGACGCGAAACCCGCGCTCTCTGAGCGCGATACGCAGCCCGCGCGCGCGGAGATCGTCTCCTACGATCCGGCGACGAATGAAGAGGTGGGGCGCGTCCCACAGCGCTCGGCTGAGGAAGTCGCGGGAGCGGTCGCGCGCGCGCGCGTGGCGCAAAAGGGTTGGGCGGCGCAAAGTTTCCGCGAGCGAGGGCGCGTCGTCTTGCGCGCGCGTGAGATCGTGCTTGATGAGATTGACGCTATCGCGGATTTGATCTCGCGCGAGTCGGGGAAGCCCGCGACCGAGGCGCTCATGATGGAGCTTGTGCCGACGCTCGATCTGATGCGCTACTTCGCGCGGCGGACAGAGCGGCTGCTGCGAAGCGAGCGGATCAACATCGGTCTGTACGCCCTGCTCGGTCGCACGTCGCGCGTCGTCTTCCGTCCCGTCGGCGTGGTCGGCATCATCTCGCCGTGGAATTTTCCGTGGGCGATCCCCTTAGGCGAAGTCGTCATGGCGCTCATGGCTGGCAACGGCGTTGTCTTAAAGCCGAGTGAGCTGACGCCGCTCGTCGCACTTAAGATCGCTGACGTGTTCGCGCGCGCTGGCGTGCCCGAAGGTCTGCTCAATGTCATGACGGGCGATGGGACGACCGGGGCTGCGCTCGTCGAGTCGGGCGCAGACAAGATCATGTTCACGGGGAGCGTCGCGACGGGCAGGCGCGTGGCGGAAGCTGCGGCGCGGCAGTTGATCCCGTGCGTGCTGGAGCTTGGCGGCAAAGACCCGATGCTCGTCCTCGAAGACGCGGACATAGAGGCGGCGGCGGCGGCGGCTGTGTGGGGCGCGTTCGCCAACGCCGGGCAGGCGTGCGCCTCGGTCGAGCGTTGCTACGTGCACGAGCGCGTCGCGGAGAAGTTCACCGCGCGGGTCGTCGCGCTGACGCGCGCGCTCAGACAGGACGCGGGCGCGGGCGAGAACGCAGACCTCGGCGCGATGTCTTGCGAGCGGCAGCGCGACATCGTTGAGGATCACTTGCGCGACGCAGTCGAGCGAGGCGCGCGCGTGCTCGCGGGCGGCGGGCGGGGTAGAGACGTGGGTGCGTTCCACCAGCCCACGGTCGTCGCCGGAGTCGATCACACGATGCGCCTGATGCGCGAGGAGACTTTCGGACCCGTGCTGCCCTTGATGACTTTCCGTGATGAGGAAGAGGCGCTCCGGCTCGCCAACGACAGCGCGTTCGGTTTGACGGCGAGCGTGTGGACGCGCGACGTGCGACGCGGTGAGCGTCTCGCGCAGAGGATCGAGGCTGGCACAGTGATGGTCAACGAGGTGCTCTACACGCACGGCATCGCACAGACGCCGTGGGGCGGCGTCAAACAGAGCGGCATCGGGCGCACGCATGGTCGCGTAGGACTCTTAGAACTCGTCCACGCGCAACACATCCACACGAACCGCCTCGCACGCCTCGGAGACCTCTGGTGGTTCGGCTACACGC
Organism: Acidobacteriota bacterium; assembly: GCA_032230165.1. Lineage (GTDB taxonomy): Bacteria > Acidobacteriota > Blastocatellia > Pyrinomonadales > Pyrinomonadaceae > JAIVGV01. The sequence continues at coordinate 1,568 of JAVXVR010000532.1, forward strand.
CGCAGTCGCGCACGCTCTTCCGCGCCTTCGCGCGCCGCTTCACGACGGGCTCACCCTTGCAAACGGCTCTGCTCCTGCCGCAGATGCTCCGGCGCATGCGCGAGCGCGGGCGCGCCTCGAAGCGGTCGGATTAAGGCGGGGCGTGCCTGTCGCGAGAGGGCGCAAAATCCTCCGGGGCTAATTGTTATATTTCTGTGCCGTAGCGCACATAGCGAACTTTTTTGTTGCGCGCGGGCGCGCGTTCCAACTATATTGCCTCGCCTCCCAAACGAATGGCAGTTTGTTTGTTGTGGGCTTTCGCTCCCGCGCCGCGTCTCCCGAACAGGGTCTCGTCGGCGTTCTCACAAAGATCAAGGTCGAACTCGGAAACGACACCCTCGCTGCGGTGTTCTGCGCCTAAGACAAGGTTTACTTTGAGCGACCGTCATCATTTTATTCCCGCCTTTTCCCGACGGCTCAACCGAGCATTCCCGTCTATTTCTATCCGCTCTCTTCCGCACACGGCTGCGCGCGGCGCTCCACGACTCTCTACGGAAAACCGCGCGCAGTCTCGACCTCAACCCTCGCACCGCCCTCGCCTGCGGCGGCGCACCCACTCGATTAAGGAGAACCCACAGCAATGCACCATCGTAAATGCCTCGCCACACTCCTCGGTGTCGCGCTTTTCGTCGCCTTCGTCTCTTCCTGGTCAGTCGTCTCGCACGCACAGGGCGAGTTAGCCAACGAGCACAAGATTCGTGCGCGCCTGCGCCACGACAATAACGGCGACGCCAACCGCGACGCGCACGACGCCTCGGCAAGAGCGCGCCCCAGCTCGAACGGCATCTCGTGGCACGGCGGACCCGTCATGCTCGGCACGCCGACCGTTTATTACATCTGGTACGGCAACTGGGCGCAGGGCAACGGCACGGACAACGCCGCCGGGCAGTCCCTCCTCACGAACCTCGCGCAATCAATCGGCGGCTCGCCCTACTTCAACATCAACAAGACTTACTACGCGGGCACGTCGCAGACTTCGAGCAACTCCGTGACGGGCGCGGTCGCCTTCGGCGGCGCGACGACGGTCGGCTACACGCACGGCACGTCTTTGAGCGACGCGGTGATCCAGCAGGTGGTCTTCGAGGCGATCAACGGCACGCACGGCTCGCTCCCCTACAACACGAACGCTGTCTATTTCGTCATGACTTCGAGCGACGTGACCGCCTCCTCCGGCTTCTGCACGCAGTACTGCGGCTGGCACACGGCGGGGACGCTTCGCTCCTCGAACGACATCAAGTACTCGTTCGTTGGCAATGCGGCGCGCTGCCCCTCGGCTTGCGAGGCGCAGACGACGAGCCCGAACGGCAACGCGGGCGTGGACGGGATGGCGTCCATCGTCTCGCACGAGCTTGAGGAAACCGTCACCGATCCGAACCTGAACGCCTGGTACGACTCACGCGGGCAGGAGAACGGCGACAAGTGCGCGTGGACGTTCGGCACGACCTTCGCGGCGGCGAACAACTCGAAGTACAACGTCATCCTCGGCGGCGTCGAGTACCTCATCCAGCGCAACTGGGTCAACTCCGGCGGCGGCTTCTGCTCGATGCAGTAGTCTCATCCTCGTCTTGTTTGAGCGCGTGGGGCGGGCGGCGCAAAACCGTCCGCCCCGCCGCGTTCGTAACATCTCCGCGCGGAGGTTGCGCACACACCGTGCACCCCCGGCGCAATTTGACAGAGCCGCTGATCGAAGCCCTCGCCGCCCGGTCAGTTGCTTTCGCACATAACACATCCCCGGTAACTCGCGACGCGCGCGATTCTCACTCTACTCACCGTATGACAGGAGAAGTTATGAAGAAAGTCTTCACCTTGGTCGCTCTCCTCGCGCTCTGTGGACTCGCCTACATGCCGCGCTCGGCAAGCACCCAGACACGTCCCAGCAAAACGAACGCGCCCGAAAAGATCGCCAGCGCGCCTGAAAAGATCGCCAAGGAGCGCGGCAAGTTCCGCCGCAACTCGCACGCGGTCGCCAACCGCTACGTCGTCGTCCTCAACGACTACGCCGCCGACCCCAAAGGCGACAACTCGCTCGCGCCCTTCGTCGCCGACGATATGTCGCGCGCTTACGGCGCGAAGGTTGATAAGGTCTATCGTTACGCGCTGCACGGCTTCGCTGCCGAGATGACCGAAGCGCAGGCGCGCACTTTGAGCCAAGACCCGCGAGTCAACTTCGTCGAAGAGGACGGCGAGGTGCACGCCACGACCGTGCAGACGGGCGCGACGTGGGGACTTGATAGGATCGATCAGCGCAACCTCCCGCTCGACGGCAACTACACCTACACGCCGACGGGCGCGGGCGTCCACGCCTACGTCATTGATACGGGCATACGCATCACGCACACGCAATTCGGCGGTCGCGCCTCGGTCGCCTTCGACTCCGTGGGTGATGGACAGAACGGCATCGACTGCAACGGTCACGGCACGCACGTCTCCGCGACAATCGGCGGCTCGACTTACGGCGTCGCCAAAGGTGTGACGCTCCACGCCGTCCGCGTGCTCGACTGCGGCGGCAACGGCACGGATGCGACCGTGATCGCGGGCGTCGATTGGGTAACGGCGCACCGCATCACGCCCGCCGTGGCGAACATGAGCCTTGGCGGCGGAGCAAGCTCCGCGCTCGACACCGCCGTGCAGAACTCGATCAATGCGGGCGTGACCTATGCCATCGCCGCGGGCAACGATAACGGCTTGGACGCCTGCACCGAGTCGCCCGGTCGCGTCGCCGCCGCGCTGACCGTCGGCTCGACTACTTCGACCGACGCGCGCTCGTCGTTCTCGAACATCGGCACGTGCGTTGACATCTTCGCGCCCGGCTCGTCAATCACTTCGGCTTGGGTCACGTCGGATACGGCGACGAACACGATCAGCGGAACCTCGATGGCGACGCCGCACGTCGCCGGAGTCGCCGCGCTCTACTTGCAGAACAACACGACGGCTTCACCAGCGACGGTCGCCAACGCGATCATCACCACCGCAACGACCGGCGTGCTGACCGCCATTGGCACGGGCTCGCCCAATCGTCTGCTCTACTCGCCCTTGACGACCGGAGGCGGCGGCGGAAGCACCCCGCCAGCCTGCGCGGGCGGCACGCTCTTCACCGGCTCGCTCTCTGGCACCGGCGCGTTCAACTACCAGCCGGGCGGCAGCTACTACTTCAGCTCCGTCTCCGGCACGCACAAGGGCTGCCTGCGCGGACCCTCCGCAGGCGCGGACTTCGATCTGTACTTACAGAAGTGGAACGGCTCGGCGTGGGTTGACGTGGCGAGCGGCACGAGCGCAAGCCCCAACGAGGATGTCTCCTACACGGGCACGTCCGGCTACTATCGCTGGCAGATTTACGCCTACAGCGGATCGGGCAGCTACAACTTCTGGCTCGTGCATCCGTAAAAAGCGGACAGGTCGCGGCACGCGAACGCCTCTGTAAGCCCCTGAAAGGGGCGTAAGACTTTTAGTCCATGGCGTCAGCCGTGGGCTAAAAGTCTTATGCCCCCTTCAGGGGCTTGGCGCGCTTACGGCAAAAATTTTTAGATCGCGCGGCGGATACTCCTCACCGCCATCTCACGTTGTCGTCGCTTGATCTCGAACACACAGCCCTTTACGATAATCTCTGAAAACTTCCGTCCGAGGTCTCGTCGAACATTGATCGTCCGCTACATGCACGCGCGCGAGCGACGGCTGGCGACGCGCGACACAAACCGCGTCGTGCGCCCCTTCGAATGGGGCGCGGAGTTCGTCGCCGAACATACGAACGGCGATGACCCGCGCCGCGTCGTCCGAGAATACGCGCGCCTCGCCGTCGAACACAGCCGAGAGTTCTACGCCGCGCCCGACATTGCGGACTACAAGCTCGAAGGCAACGTGCTCACGTGGACGAGCGCGGTTCACACACCCTCGCCTGAGAACAACACCGCGCGCGCGCGCTTCTTCCCCGAACAGACCCTCACGGGCAAAGAGAACGACACGCGACGCGCTGTCGTCATCCTCCCCGAATGGAACGCCAAGCCGCCGAGCCACGTCGCGCTCGCGCGCGTGCTCAACCGCTTCGGCATCGCCGGGCTGCGACTCACACTCCCCTACCACGACGAGCGACGCCCGCCAGGGCTAGAGCGCGCCGAGCACCTCGTCTCGTCGAACATCGGGCGCACGCTCCAGTCCATGCGACAGGCGGTGCTCGACACGCGCGCGGCGGTCGGCTGGCTGCGCGAGCGCGGCTACGAGCGCATCGGCATCGTCGGCACGAGCATCGGCTCGTGCATCGCCTTCCTCGCCTTCGCGCACGAACCCGACATTAAGACAGGCGTCTTCAACCACGTCTCCGGCTACGTCGCAGACGTGACGTGGCGCGGCATCTCGACCGCCCACGTGCGCGCCGGGATAGGCGACGCCATCACGCTCGAAGAGTTGCGCGAGGCATGGCTGCCTGTGAGCCCGCTCGCCTACGCCGCACGCTTCCGGGAACTCCCGCCGCGCCCGATCCGCTTCATCGCCGCACGCTACGACCTGACCTTCATCCCCGATCTCTCGCGCGACATCATCCGGCGCGTGCGCGAAGCCGGACACCCGCTCGACGTGGTCTGGCTGCCCTGCGGTCACTACACGCTCGGCGAGTCGCCCTGGAAGTACATAGATGGCTGGAAGATCGTCACCTTCCTGCGCAGACACTTGTAGAGGCTGCCCGCCCCAGTCTCGTATTCGCGCCACCCGTGTGGCACGTCCGAGAGCACGAGATTACAAATGCGTCTTGGATGAAAATTCTTGCCAGATTAAGCGTGGTGGTGAAAACAGGGATAAATTACGCGACGCAGTTCATCTCGCTCTAAAAGAGTGATACCCTGCGCTCCGCAGTTTATGCAGAAGTTCACCGCTTCTGTGACAAAAGAAAGGCTCAGACTAATGATGTTTAGAAAATGGCTGATTGCTTGCGCCTGTGTCGTCACGGCGATCTCGTTGACCGGATGCAAAGGTGGTAACAGTAACTCGCCGTCGGCAAGCCAACCGACAAACTCATCTTCCGCGACTTCATCCGACACCGTCACAGGAGTTGAGAAAGTTAAACCCGCGCCCGGCACGGGTAACGTGCAGGGGAAGGTCTTGTACAACGGCAAGCCCGTCGAGAATATCGAAGTCAAGCTGTGCGAAAAGTTCAGCCAGTACATCGGCGGCTGTAGCGGGAAAATCTTCACGGCGCGGACGGACAAAGACGGCGTGTATGTCGTCGCCAACGTCGAGCCGAAGACGTATGAGGCTCTGACGGCGCAAGTCTTTGACACAGACATGTACGTCTTCGCCACTTCGGGAATCGGTGGACTCAGCTCGAGCAAATACGATGTCGTCGC